>CAUQHD010000100.1:0-5964 GCA_963517805.1 uncultured Flavobacteriaceae bacterium
CGCTCCCGCAGGATAATCCAGCCCAAATATTTTCCCGATTTTATCAAAAGCTTCTCCAGCTGCGTCATCTATGGTTTTCCCGATGATTTCCATATCAAAATAATCTCTCACCAAAACTATCATCGTATGTCCGCCGCTTACTGTAAGACACAGGAATGGAAACTGTGGAGGAGTGGGATTGGCATCGTTTATAAAATGAGCCAAAATATGCGCTTGGAGATGATTGACCTCTATCAGTGGAACATCCAAGGACATTGCCAAAGACTTTGCAAAGGAAGTTCCTACCAAAAGTGAACCCAAAAGCCCAGGTCCTCGTGTAAAACCTATTGCAGAAATCTCATTTTGTTGTATCTTTGCTTCTGCAAGTGATTTTTGAACTACAGGGATGATGTTCTGCTGATGAGCACGGGAAGCCAGCTCAGGAACTACACCGCCATATTCATTATGAATAGTCTGCGTATTAGCAATATTAGAGAGGATTTTTCGTTCCCTAATTACCGCAGCGGAGGTGTCATCACAGGAGGATTCTATCCCTAAAATAATAGGTGTATTCATAATGGCAAATATAGATAAAAATATAGATAACAACGAAATCGGAGAAGAAAACAACAAATCCTCGATAAAAAATGCTAAGGAAAAGGTAAAAAAACTTTCATGGTGGGCAAAGCTGTTTTTGTTCTGCTTTTTTAGTTTTATATTTTTGGTTGTTTCACTGCTGATAGCTATCAATATCCCTTCGGTAAAGGATAAACTCGCAAAGGAAGCTATCGGTTTTCTAAATAAGGAATTTAAAACCACATTTAGTGCTGAAAATGTGGAGATTAACTTTTTAGGTGATGTGGTTATCAATGGCGTTTCTGCAAAAGACCATCATGATTTTGAATTTTTGAAGGCAAAAAAACTTACTGCACATTCGGACTGGTTTGCCATAGCTTTTAATTCCAGAGATTTAAAATTCCAAAAAATAAGTCTGGAAGAACCTGATTTAAAGGTAATTACCTATAAAGGCGAGGAGCAGGATAATTTTACCAAGTATATTGAAAAATTTGACACTCCGAAAGACCCTACGAAACCACCAGCTAAATTTACGACCAGAATAGAAATTATTAATGGAAAAGTTTCTATTGTCAATCAAAATCTAGGAGAGGACGGCAATTGGCTGAAAGCAGAGAATTTTAATGCCTATGTTTCTGATTTAAAAACAAATGGCCCAAATGTCACTTTGAAACTTAATAAATTTTCTTTCGTGACAGAACGATGGGGCAAAAAACATAAGCTGGAAGCGCTTTCTGGAGATGTTACGGTAACAAATGAAAAACTGGAACTGAAAGATTTGATTTTCCATACAGACCATTCGCTCTTGCAGGGTGATTTGGTTTTTAACCTTGATAAAAAGACAGGTTGGAAAGATTTTAACAATAAAGTGGTATGGGATATGAACCTCAAAAGAGGCAGCTATCTCCATGGATATGACATCAGCTATTTCGTGAAAAATTGGGATAATTACCAAAAATACCAGCTTTTCGGGAAGATGGATGGAACGCTGAATGATTTTGTCCTTAAAAACTTTTTGATAAAAGTAAAAGATAATGAAATCCAAACTTCAGAAATTAGGCTGGCTAAACTGATGGAGGGGAATTTCAATATTAAAAGTAATCAAATTTCTGCAGCCTTCACTTATAAAGGACTGAGAGAATCTTTGCCGACTTTCATTGCGAAAAAAATGGGCGGTGTGGCTGATGATTTTGGGCGTATAAAATATAATGGATTTGCAGACCTCAATAAAGACCGAGTGGCAGCAAAAGGGAATTTGATTACAGGAATAGGGCAGGCGCAGATTGATAATTTTGTCCTTAGAAATTACTCTTCTAAAATGCCCGAATATAGCGGAAATCTGACTTTGAAAGACTTGAATACAACGATTTTAACGAAAAATAAGCAGGTCGGACTGGTTTCTGGAAAATTCAATGTGCAGGGTAAAGGCTTTGATATCAATACTTTATCTCTAAATACAAAATCCCAGATTTCAAAAATAGAACTCATGGGGAAAACATTGAACAATATTTCTTTGGATGGAGAACTGGCACAAAAGCAGTTTAAGGGGATAATCAACATTAATGACACGCAGGCTAGAGGAGTGGTAAATGGTAAAATAGATTTCAGCAAACCGAGACTTTCTGCTGATGTGGATGCGAAGATAGATCATCTAAATTTGGCTTATTTCGGGGCTTCGGGTTCGGGAACGAATACATTTAGAGGAGATGTGAAGGGGAAAGTTTCAATGACTAATATTAACGATTTAGACCTTGATGCAACGATAAATAATGTTACTTTGGATGGAAATAAGCCCGTTTCTATCCCGAATGGAGCTGTGAAAGTGGCTATGGAAGCCGGAAATAGAGTGATAGATGTAGATATGCCAGGCGCTGTAAAAGGTAAAATTTTGGGTAAATTTAATTTAAGCAATTTAGGTGGAATCTTTCAAGAGCTGTCTAATAGGCTTTTAGCAGGAAATAAAGTAAAAAAATATTATAAAAACGAGGACTTCACTATGGATGTAGAAGTTCATCAGAAGCTGGTAGATTACTTCCTGCCAAATGCTTATATTCCTCAGGGAGCGAGAATTACGGGGCAGTTTAATGGAAATTCTAACGACTTGGTGCTCAATGTAGAAGCTCCTTCCTTTAAATATGTGATGGAAAAAGAAGAGGAAGTGTCACGAGTTGATAAACTTTTGGCGCAGGCTAATCCAGAATATGTTGTTCGCCAAGGAGTTAAGAAAGATAGTGTATTGGTAAAAAATGCTAAAATAAACATTAATACTACTGATTTTCAGAAGTATTGGGCATTGAATGTCGGTCGTGTGGAATATCAGAAAAGTTTGTTGAAAGACATAAATATTACCGCACAAAATGAAGATAATAAAAAGCTGAATATCTCTGCTAATCTGCATGTTGGTACATTAGAAAAAGAAGAAAAAAATCAGATGACGCCCTACGCTGCTAATATAGTGCAGTTTATAAATGAGCAGGGAGATGATGTTGTGAAATTTGACCCTACTAATCTGAAAATCAGTAATTATCTTTGGATGGTGGATACTTCTCCGGAGCTTGACCACTCCATTGTTTATCGGAAAAAAAATCAGGATTTTCAAATTAAAAATTTGAGATTGTATTCTGATGAAAGTGAGATACTTGTGAATGGTATTTTTAAGAATGCAAAAGATTTTGATATTTCGGCGGAGGTTAAGCAGATGGCTCTTGCCAAAGTTTGGAAAACAATCCACCAAGACAGCAATATTGATATACAAGGGATAGCAAATGGAAGTATAAAAATAAACATGAACCAGCATAGGCTGGAGCCTTTGATAGACATAAAAGTAGATAATATTTCTGTAAATGACAGCAGAATAGGAAATTTGGTAGTTAGTGCTGAAAGCAGCGATACAGCAAATATTTACGATGTTGAAGCTAAGATTTCCTCTGGCGGATTTTTTGATAGTGATAATTTAGTTTTGGAGGGGAAAATAGACAATAACACGGCATCTCCTACATTGGATCTTTCGGCGAGTATGAAAGACCTTAATATTGCTTTCGTGCAAGCTTTTGTGAAAGATATTTTCTCTAATTTCAGAGGGACAGCTTCTGGAGATATAAAGATAGATGGAACGCTTAAAGACATTAATTATGGAGGAGATATTGCGATGAAGGGCTTTGGCTTGAAACTTAATTTTTCAGGGGTTGATTATACTTTTGATGACACAGTTGTTACGCTGTCTAACGGAAACTTGCTCTTTAACCTTGTAGGAGTGAAAGACAGTAGAAAAAATTCCAAAGGAACTATTTCTATCGGGCGTTTGAGTTTATCGGATTTGTCTAATATCGGTGCCGACCTCCTTATTCGTGCGGATAATTTGATGCTGCTTAATACCACACAAAGTGATTTTGATACTTTCTGGGGGATGATTTATGCAAAAGGCGATATTTTCGTGGGTTATGATAGCAAAGGTCTTAAAATAGATGCTACAGCAGATGTTTTAGACAATAGTGTATTTACGCTGAATAGCGCCTCTGCTTCATCGGTTGATAAGTTTAAAATGCTTAGATTTATAACTGTTTCAAAATCAGGGGAAATACAGTTGGCGGAGAAAAATAAAAACCGCCTGAATATGGAAATTAATCTGGATGTTACAGCAAATAAAAATTCTACGGTAAATGTACTCCTCGGCGATGAAGTAGGAAATATAAGTGTAAGTGGAGAAACCAAGAATATGAAGTTTTCTATGGACAAAACAGGTAATATCAATATGTTCGGGGGATATTTCGTGGATTCAGGAAATTATATTTCTAAGGCTATTTTGGAGAAAACTTTCCAAATTCAAAGAGGAAGCAATATCCAGTGGAGCGGGGATGTTCTTAACCCAGATTTAAATATTACCGCAAACTATTACAGCTTGGTTTCTAATGCAAGTGAGTATCTCAATGTTGCTTCATTGCCTACAATTAATGTCCAATTGCAGACAAAAATAACCAACAAGATGAAAGAGCCAAAAATAACGCCTTCTATCAATGCTCCGGATGTGTCCAGCCAGATAAGAGAAGTGATGGCATATAAACTGAGCACCGAGGAAGAAAAAGTCTTGCAGTTTGCCTCTATTCTGGCTTTGGGAAATTTTAATGTGTCCAATACTAATGGTTATTCTGCTTTGGGTTCAGGGGTTAATGCTTTCTTAAAGCAGCTGAGCTCCGCATTCAATTCTATTAGTAATGATTTTCAGCTGGATATGGATTTTATTAAAGGAAGCACTTCTGCTAATACTGGCGATAGAGCGAATACAAGACTAAATATTAATGTCTCTCCACGATGGAAAATTAAGACAGGTATTGGCGTTCCTCTTTCCAAAACAAGTACAACTCAGAATAATTATCTTTCAGGAGAGGGAATCGTAGAATATGACTGGTCTAAAATTATAGATGGGTCTCGTGTTTTCAGGATTTATTCCAAACCGTCTAATGTCGGCTTGGTTATGGGGTCAAATGCTGGTGCGAACCAGTCCTATGGAGTCGGAGTGGTTGTTTCATATAGTTTCAATAGATTTTTTCCTAGTAAAAAGAAAAAAGATGAAAAAGAATCTCCTAAAAAAGACACAATTGTTGTAGATTCTGCAAAATCTTATTAAAAATATTTTTTTATTGAGAAAAAAGAGTTACTTTTGTCATAAAATTAAGAATAAAATTGTAAATTGAATAAATATATGCATAATTCACAGCTTGACGAAATAGATAAAAAGATTTTAGATTTCTTAGTAGAAAACACAAGGACTCCTTTCACCGAAATAGCAAATCAGATGGGGATTTCTGCTGGAACTGTCCATGTTAGGGTAAAGAAAATGGAAGATGCAGGTATTATATTAGGCTCTTCTTTAGTTATCAATTATAAAAAGTTGAACTATAATTTTACTACCTATGTGGGGATTCTTTTGAGTAAATCTAATAAAACTCAAGAAGTTTTGAAAATTTTGGAAGGTATTCCAAATGTTACTGAGCTAAGTGTTACTTCAGGCAAATATAATATTTTCTGTAAAATTAGAGCGAAAGATACAGATGATGCCAAACGAATAATATATCAGATTAATGATATAGAAGAGGTAATGCGTACAGAAAGTATGATATCAATAGAAGAATATTTTAGTGATAAAAACAGACTAATTAATGCGGTTGAAGTATAGTTTAGGATTATTTAGATAAAAAGCTTAACTTTTTCACATTACAAATCAGTGAATTAGTTAGGTTTGAATAAAAAAAATCAAAAGAATTTGCTTAGTAATATTAAGTTAATTATTTTTGCGGTCTTGATTCTCCACAGAGGGAGAATCATAAGAGTATAAGAGCAGAAGTTTTTTAGTTGATAATGAGTGATTTAAAAAATATTTTCAAAAAAGTTTTAAAAATATTTTGTCAGTTT
>CAUQHD010000101.1:0-5951 GCA_963517805.1 uncultured Flavobacteriaceae bacterium
ATTTTCTGTTATCCAAAACCTTTTGAGCAACTTCAAAACCAAGGTTTATCTTTCTTAAAGCCTCTTCATCGGTCAGATTTTCATTAGCACCCATAGGTTTAAAAGCTTTTATTTCCCTTTGCGCTTTAAGATATTCACTAAGAAGTTTCTCCACAGTATCTTTTTTCTCACCAGAAAGCTCTAATTCTTTGATAATTTTATTAACACTCAACTGCTGAATGAAAGCCATCTTCTCTTCATGGGTCATTTTTTCAAAATGATGAATATGGTCTTTCTTGTCCTCGTGGTGCTTTTCATGGTGTTTTCCATTGGATTTTGCATTGTTCTTTTGTGCAGAAACCAGCATTCCAAAAGATAAGGCTAATAAGAAAAATATTTTTTTCATTTTCAATGTTTTTAATTAATATAAATCTAAAAAGGTGTCTTGTTCGTAATTAGTGACTAACTCCTGAAGTTCCTCTTCGCTCATGACATTGAGAACCTCTTCCATTTTGAGTTTTGTAGAAAGATTTTTCACTTTCTGTTCAGAAACAGCATCAGAACTCTGCCCAGCAAAAGATGTTTTTGATTCTGTATAGGGTTGATTCTCTACCGTTTCTTGATTTATAACATCCACTTGATATTCAGCATTTTGCTCTTGATTTAGAGTGGAAACATTTTCATTTTGAACCATCTGAGGATTTTGTATCACTTCCACATTTTTATTTTTGAAATTCACAAAAAACGAAATCCCAAAAACCACCGCTATCGCAGCCGCAGAAGCCCACGCTGGGTTTATCTTGAACCTTTTCACAGGTCGTTTTTCTACCCTTACCGTTTTATCCAAAACTTTTTTCTGCATTTCCTCGAAAAAGTTTTCTGGCAGTTCAGGCGTTTTTCGTTCCCATTTTTCTATATCTATTTTTTTCATTTTTAAAATTCTTCGCTATGGTCTAAAATATACTGTTCTATTTTGCTTTTCGCATAGTGATAGTTGGTTTTCAGTGTACTTACTGACATATCCAAAATCTTGCTAATCTCCTCATACGGCAGGTCATCATAATACCTCAGCGTAAAAACCATCCGTTGTTTCTCTGGTAGTTTTTGTATCGCATCTTGTAGTAAAAGCTCTATCTCATCTGCATTTCTCCCGCTATTTTCTGCTTTTTGGTTTTCTAGATAGACATCTGCATCCTGCTCCGTTTTCTGCATTTTTTTCACCTTATTCAGATATTGCAGAGCCTCGTTAGACGCTATCCTATAGAGCCATGTATAGAGCTGACTATCTTTCTTGAATTGTGAAAAATTCTGATAGACTTTGATAAAAGTTTCCTGCAAAACATCCTTTGCGGCATCTTCATCATCGACCAGCCTACGAATATGCCAATACAACCGACTCTGATATGCATTCATCATCATACGAAGTCCTTTTTCTTGACTTTCAGCACTTTGCATGAGAAGGATAATATCTTCATCTTTTACCTTCATTGGTTTTCTATTTGTTTGATGATTTTTTTTGCGAAAGGTTAAATCTAAATTAAAAAAAATTTAAATATAACTGACAGTTATAACAACGAAAAAATGCCCAAAAGATAGATTCTTTCAGACACTATTATTTTATTTTCAGAAGACAGATTATCTTTTAGCTCTTGCTTCGCTAACTGTCAATCTTTTTCTTCCTTTTGCTCTTCTTGCAGCTAAAACTCTTCTACCATTAGGTGTAGACATTCTTTCTCTAAACCCATGTTTGTTTCTTCTCTTTCTTTCTGATGGTTGGAATGTTCTTTTCATTTTATATACTTTTTCTTGTAAGAGGTAGCATTACTGCTCCATTACTTTTTAAACTTAAAATTATTCTCCCTTTTGAGAGTGCAAAGATAATTATTTTTTTCTACTAAGCAAGAAGATTTTTATTTTATTTTATGAAAATTTCTTGGATAGGAAAAGAACACAATGTATAAACAAATATTTTACATATTGTAAAGACACCTAAAACAGAACTTTTACTCATTTTTTATTATCTCTGCCATATCCAGCAAATATTGGAAATTAAAAATTTTATCATCCCCCTCATTATATAGCATTTCCTGCACATAATCTCTAATATCTTCATCCTCAAGTGCAGGATAGTAATACTCCTCCCCCAGTACATTATAATCTCGTTTCACACACCATTTTTTCTGTGGGCATAACTCTCGGATATACTCGCCATATAGAATGATAATGGGAATTTCATATTTCTGAGAGCCATCATAAGAAATTTCTTCTCTAATTTCTTTTAAAATTTTAAGTATATATGTTTCTTCTCCTAATCTGGATTTATCAATTTTGATTGACAAATTTTCTTGCAACACAGCTAAATAATCATCAATATAATTTTCTATATTTATGATTTTATATTGGTCTGCAAGATAGTTCTTCGCCAGTTCATTCGGACTGAAAAAACCTTCTATTTCATCAGGTAAACAAACTCTTTGGTTAAGTTTGAGATAATATTGTTTAAACAAACCATAATCTCCAAATTTTGTTATTTCTTTTCCGTTTTCATACTCTATAATTTCTCCTGTATCAAGCAATAGCATATAGCTTTATTTCTCATTACTCAACGGCAAGAAAATAAAACTCGGTTTCATTTTTTATTGTTTTTCTAAACTAAATAACTTAAAACAAATATACACAAGAATTTAGAAAGTTGAAATCTTTATACAAGAACAAACTTTAACTTGTCTATAATTCGTTGGTTGTTAAAAATTATATAAATATATTTGTAAAATATTTCAGTTTATGTTTAGTAAAGAGGCTTTGTCAGAGATAGAAAATCTGATTTCAGTAAAAGAAAAAATAGTAATCGTTACTCATTACAATCCTGATGGAGATGCCATCGGGAGTAGTCTTGGGCTAAAGCATTTCCTTAGAAACAGAGGGGTAGAGGCGGAAATCATCGTTCCTAACGACTTCCCAAAGTTCCTAAAATGGATGCCCGAAGCCAAAAAAATAACCATCGCAGAGTATAAAAAAAGAAAAGCCATAGAACTGATAGAGGTAGCTGATGTGGTATTCTGCTTGGATTTTAATACTTATACGAGGATAGGAATGGTAGGCGACTGGGTAAGCAACTCCAAAGCCGTTAAAATCCTGATAGACCACCACCAGCAGCCTGGTGAGTTTGATTTTGTCTATTCTGATACCAATATTCCTGCTACTTCGCAGATGGTTTATCATTTTATAGAAGCGTTGGGACAGGAAAATTTAGTTGATGAAAACACCGCAAAATGCCTATATACAGGGATAATGACTGATACGGGAGGCTTTCGGTACCGTTCCACAAGCGCGACTACACACAGAATTATCGCGAATTTAATAGAAAAAGGTGCAAATCCTGCCGAGATTAGTTCTAACACTTGGGATAATAATACGGTGAGCCGTCTGAAACTGCTTTCCTTGATTTTAGGGCGAGTAGAATTGGTAAAAGATAGTGAAGTGGTTGTTCTTTGGCTGAAACGAACAGAACTCCAAGAATTTGGCTTTGAAAAGGGAGATACTGACGGCTTTGTAAATTATGGGCTGAGCCTCGCTGGCGTGAAAGTTTCGGCTTTCTTTATGGAAGACCTTTATGAAGATTTTATCAAAATATCTTTCCGTTCCAAAGAAGATGTGGATGTCAATCAGTTCGCTAGGAAATATTTCAATGGCGGCGGACATATCAATGCCGCTGGAGGAAAATATTTTAAAAGTATAGAAGAGACCATAGAAGATTTTAAAGAAATCGCTGAAAATAAAGGTTTTTAAACTTTTATTTTATTAGGTTACCATCCTCCGCTGGCTCCACCACCGCCGAATGTACCACCGCCACCAAAACCGCCAAAGCCACCGCCAGAACTTCCTCCACCAGAAGATGGAAAGCCCCAGAATGTACCAGGGAAACTACTTCGCCCCCTGCGGGAAATAATAACATCATCAAAGGTATTATATCCGCCGCCTCGTCCGCCGCCGCCTTTGTCACCATATTTGATTAAAATTATCATTATTACGATAAAGGCAACAAAAATCAAAACAGCCACCATTGCAAAGTCTCCTTCTTCTTTTTTCTTTTTCTGCGGTTTAAATTTCCCCTGTGTAACTTCCATCAAGGCGTTTACCCCTTCATCTATTCCCTCGTACCATTTCCCTTGTTTGAACTTGGGAATGATAAGGTAATCTATAATCTGCCCAGCAACAGAGGCCGTCAGGTATTTTTCCACAGCTCTCCCCTGCTGTATGGAAATTTGTCTATCTTCGGTAGCAATCAGAAAAACAACTCCATTGTCCACTCCCTTTTTTCCAATTCCCCAAGTCTGCCCAAATCTAGTAGCGAGAAAGTTAATATCCTCCCCCTTTGTAGAAGGAATGATAACCACCTCTATTTCCGTAGATGTGCTATCCTCAAATTTTATCAACTTCTGATTCAGCAGTTCCTTTTCCTCCGAAGAAAGAAGCCCTGCCTCATCATACACAGGATAAAGCACTTTCGGTTTTTCAGGAATAGTATACTGAGCTGAAAGACTGCTACCTACACTAAGCAACAAAACCCATACGAAACCTCTAAGAAAATGTAATATCATCTGGTAATTCATTTGGGTTTTCCTCACCGACAGGAAAATACTTTTTCAGTTCTATTCCTGTCGCTAAAATTCCATTTTTCAATCCTTGCAAATAGTCTCCTTTCGCAAAATCTGCCACCATCTCAGCATGAATTTTATCCCAAAAACTCTGGCATACTTTCTCATGGATACCTTTGTCGCCGATGATGCTCAGATATTTTTGAGCAAAATTAACATGAAAAAGGACAGCATTTCTATTCTTGGTTTCATGCATTTGCAACTTCTCAAAAACCTCCCATGCCACACGCTCACTCTCCTGCTCTGTGGAAGAATCTATATGCACACGGATTTCTCCTGTGGAGTGATTTTCCGCAGTTTTTATAGCTTCCACCAAAGCCGAAACATCAGTATCTGAGAGATGGTTCATCTTTTTTAGTCTTTAAATACCTCTGGCGCTTTAGAAGCTCCTTCATCAGCTTTGAAATATGGTTTTTCCTTGAATTTAGAAAAAAATGCCACAAAAATATTTGTAGGGAAAGACTCTACAAGATTATTAAACTTCTTCACGGCATCATTATAATATACTGTTTCTGTTCTTATGCTGTTTTCTATCGCGGTATATTCTCTTTGGAAATTAATATACTGCTGGTCTGCTTTCAGCTCAGGATATTGCTCTGCTACAACCATCAATCTACCCAAAGCTCCTGTTAATTCTCCTTGCGCTTTTTGGAATTTCGCTAAATCTTCCTCCGTCATATTCGTTGGGTCAATAGTCACCTGTGTAGCTTTTGATCTTGCCTCTATTACTTTGGTAAGTGTTTCCTGCTCAAATTTAGCATAAGATTTCACGGTATTTTGCAGATTTGGAATAAGATTTGTTCTCTTCTGATAAACAGTTTCCACATTAGACCATTTGCTCAAAACCTCGTTATTTTCAGTAACTAAAGTATTATACTTACTTGCTCCCCACAAGCCTATCAATACAAAAAATCCAATAACAACTAGACCTACTGTCCCTATTCCAAAACAACCTTTATTATTCATTGTTTTTCTTACTTTATTTGGTTAAACAGATATCAAAATTACAAAAAAAATTATAATATCATATATATGACCTGATTTTCTGTAAAATAATTTCAGTCACATTAGGTTGAGAATTTACAAAACCTCTTGCTTTTTCAGACATTTCATGTAGAAGCGTTTTATCTTTTAATAATTTTATAATAAACTCTGAAGCCTCTTTTTCGTTCTCAAAAGATTTCCCTCCATTGGCGCTGATGAGGTTGTCTGCTTCTGGATTTTTTTTGTAATGATTTCCGAATATCACGGGCACACCAAAAGTAGCCGCCTCTAAAATATTATGCAGTCCCTTGTCATGAAAACCTCCTCCCA
>CAUQHD010000102.1:0-5908 GCA_963517805.1 uncultured Flavobacteriaceae bacterium
AGTCTTTTCAGCCCGAGTTTTGCCAGAGTTCTATTCTCCCCTGTCAGAGAAACAATATCCGCCGCGATGCTAATAGCTAGTAAATCAGTTAAATTATACAAATCATCAGCAGGAATTTTGTATATTGTATTTAACGCCTGACAGAGTTTAAACCCTACCCCGCAGCCGCTCAGTTCCTTATAAGGATAAGGACAGTCTCTTCTTTTCGGGTCTAAAACGGCCACAGCCCGAGGCAGCTGGTCTCCCGGCAGGTGATGGTCACACACGATAAAATCTACCCCCAGAGACCTTGCATAGTCTATTTCCTTCAAAGATTTTATTCCACAGTCCAAAGAAATAATCAGTGGAAAACCTTGTTCTTTTGCATAGTCTATTCCTTGTTTAGAAACCCCATAACCTTCTGTGTATCTGTCGGGAATATAATAGCCGAGAAACTCTTTATCATAAATTTTGCTCAAATAAAGATACAACAAAGCCACCGCACTGGTGCCGTCTACATCGTAATCTCCATAAATTAAAATCTTTTTTCTTTGATGAATAGCCGACACAATGCATTCCACAGCTGTCTGCATGTCTTTCATCAGAAAAGGGTCGTGGATATCAGAAACTTGCGGTTTGAAAAACTCCCTAGCCTTGGAATAAGAATCTATCCCTCTCATTACCAAAAGTTTAGACTCAAACACCCCAAAACCAAGAGAAGAGTGAATTTTATCCACCACTTCTTCTTCGGGTTCCTTTTTAAAAATCCACTTAGACTCCATGACCAACAAAAGTAAGGATTTTATTCTGAATTTCAATTTTTATTTTCATTAAATCCAGCCTTTATATTTTTTATCCTTAACTTTGCTGGAAATTTTATCCTACTATGAAATTAAGAATTTCAATTATATTTCTCTCATTTTTTTTATCTAAAACAAATGCTCAGGATATAGACGCCCGCTCTTCGTTCATCTATACTGGGATAACGATGAACATTCCCAAAAAACATAAACTAACGATATACAGCGGTATCAGCCCGACAGACAATGTATATATGCTCAGGGCGCTTCCTGCATTCAAAGTAAATCAGTATTTAACTTTAACCCCCGGATTTACCTACTACGACTTATATGATGACGAAAAGTTTTTGGATAAAGTTGAATACCACATCATGCCCATGGCTACGCTTACTTTTCCGATTTCTAAGAATAAAAAATGGTCTATCACAGACAGAAATATGTTTTTTTATAAAATCCGAAGCTATTCTACAAATGTTCCCTTTTATAGAAACAGATTGGGAGTAACATATAAAACAAGTATTCTAAAACAGCCTGTCAGCTTTTTTGTTTATGATGAAATTTATTTCAATTTTGATAGTAAAAACATTTCTCGAAACCAAGCAACCATAGGCACACAGCTGAACTTAAAATGGCTCACTCCGCAAATAATGTACACGCACCAGACCGAACAAGGAAAGAAAAATAAAGGTATCTACTCACTTTCTCTCCTGATTCCGCTGGAAAATTTTGGCTTCTTTAATTCTAAATAAATGAAAACTACCATACAAAAGGATTTTTACCGTGCCTGCGGGCAGTGGCTTTCCCATTTTCAAATGCTAAAAAAATGCCTCAGTCCCAACCTGCACTACATCTATTGGTTTCGTAATGCGCAGAAATACCCAAAGTCTTCTTTAATAGGGAAAATTTATCGGTTTATCCTAAGGCATTATCAGATAAAATACGGTTTCCAGATTTATCCAGAAACGGAAATCGGTGAAGGCTTTTATTTAGGGCATTGGGGAGCATTGGTTATCAATCCCAAAACCATCATTGGAAAAAATTGTAACATCGCACAGGGCGTAACCATCGGGCAGACCAACAGAGGAAAATCCATAGGCGTTCCTAAAATAGGCAACGAAGTCTGGATAGGCGCCAATGCCGTGATAGTCGGCGGAATTACCATCGGGGACAATGTCCTCATCGCACCAAATGCGTATGTGAATATGGATGTTCCTTCTAATTCTGTAGTTGTGGGAAATCCTGCCCAAATCATCCCTAACGAAAATGCTACAGAAGGATACATTAACAATAAAATTTGATTTTTAAATGGCACTATCTTATAAAGTTATTTTTGAAAATAATAAAAAATGGGCGGAAGAAAAACTCGGTGAAGATGCTGATTTTTTCAAAAATCTAGCCAAAGAACAAAACCCAGAATACCTATACATAGGCTGCTCAGACAGCCGAGTAACTACGGAAGAACTCATGGGACTAAAACCCGGTGAGGTTTTCGTGCATAGAAATATTGCTAACCTAGTCAATACGCTGGATTTGAATGCAATATCCGCTATACAATACGCCGTGGAACACCTAAAAGTAAAACACATCATTGTCTGCGGGCACTACGACTGTGGAGGCATAAAAGCTGCGATGAGCCCAGAGGATTTGGGACTACTGAATCCTTGGCTCAGAAATATCCGAGATATTTACAGACTTCACCGCATAGAACTAGATGCCATAGCCGATGAAAAAGAACGAAACAACAGATTGGTGGAACTAAATGTTCAGGAACAATGCATCAATGTCATTAAACTTGCCTGCGTGCAGGAGCGATATATCGTAGATGAATACCCTATCGTTCACGGATGGGTTTTTGATATTTCCACAGGAAAACTAAAAGACCTGAATTTAGATTTTAAAAACATTTTGAAAGATATTCAGGAAATCTACAATCTCACTGATTCTGAATGGGTAATGAGCCGAAAGCACAATAAAAATATCAAAAATGCATAAAATAAAAATGCTACAAAATTTTGCAGCATTTTTTATTTTAAAATGGATGTCTTTTTCCTTTTCTCAGTACAGAATCTTCAGAATCTCCTGATTTAGAGTGATTTTCTAATCCATTGAGGCTGATTTTCATTCCAGAAACATCCTCTTGAATTTTTTTCCATTTTTGGATGGTAGCAAGAGATGTATGGTCTAATAATTCCAATTCTCCGAGATTAAATCTCACTTCCTTGTATTTATTTAATGAATCTAAAAACTCGCCCAGCTTCATATTGTTACTAAACAGAAGGCTTCCCTTAGCTTCTACTTCTGCTATTTCAGGGTCATTATTTGCTATATTCATATTTAGATGAAGGAAATCCTGTACTTTGGCACCATTCATCATATTGATAATGATTTTCAACACAATTCCAAAAGCCACACCTGCCAAAAGGTCTGTCAAAAGGGTAACTATCACCGTAGAAACAAAGATAACAAACTGCCCTTTCCCAATGTGGAAAATGTGTATAAATTCTCTTGGGTGAGCCAGATTAAACCCTACAAAAACCAGCATCGCAGAAAGTGCCGTGTTTGGTATCATTTCAATAAGCGGAACCGCGAAAATTACCGCCAAAAGCATAAACAATCCATGGAAGAAATTCGCCCATCTTGTCACCGCTCCATTAGAAACATTGGCTGAACTTCTCGCCACCTCTGATATCATCGGTTGTCCACCCACCAGTCCCGAAAGCACATTCCCGAAACCTACCGCAGAAAGGTCTTTATTAAAGTCTGATTTTCTTCTGTATGGGTCTACTAAATCTATCGCTTTGGCTGTCAAAAGAGATTCGATAGAACCAATCAGTAAAAATAAAATAACATACTGCACAAAAACGCCTGTATGAGTCCACATTCCAGAAAAATCAGCAACGAAAACTCCATCTTTGAAAGTGTCAAAAATACTACCGATTTCCACCTTTTCGTTGGCACTCATTTCAAAATAAATTCCCATCGGAATCGCTACCAAAAGCACTACTAACGGAGCAGGAATCTTCTTCACTATCGGTTTTTTAATCATTCCCATTCCGAAGAGAATTGCCAAACAAGTCAGCCCTAAAATCGTATTTTCTCTATCAGCGTTCATGATGCTGTTTGGCAAGTATTTTAGCAAATCTATCACACCCATTCCTGCCAAATCATCAGGTTTAATACCCAAAAGCAAGTGCAACTGCTTAGACATGATGATAATTCCTATCGCTGCTAGCATTCCATGCACCGCCGCAGAAGGGAACAAGTCCGCATATTTACCCAGTTTCAGAAGTCCCATAACAATCTGGATAACACCAGCCACCGCAATAGTAGCTACTGCCATCTTCCAGCCAGTTTCTCCACCGCCAAACGCCGCCACTGCTCCTGCACCTATGGAAATAAGTCCCGCCGCAGGCCCTTTGACAGAAAGTCTAGAACCAGCAAAAAAACTAACCACTATTCCGCCAATAATCGCAGAAACCACCCCAAAAATAGGAGGGAAGTCCGCCGCTTTGGCAACTCCCATACTCAATGGTAATGCTAACAAAAATACCAAAAACCCAGCAAGGGCATCTTTAGAAAAATTCTGTTTTAATCCTGCCAAACCATCGGCAGGAATCTTATGTGAACTCATTTTGATAAATATATTTTCAAATAAAAGTAATTATTCAAACTCAGAAAAAATAAGGCAAATGAAATGCAACGATACAAAATTATTAAAAAATGTAATTTTCTAAAAATTTTTTAGCTGAAATATTTATTTTATGCCAAATTTTCAGAAAATAAACATGAACTTCTGACAGAAATTCCATTTTTAAATGCTTTTCAGCGCTTATTTCTTTTTGGCATATTCTTAGCGAGAATGGATTCAGTTAATTTAAATCATTTAATAAAAGAAATAATTATGGCAGTAAATTTTAAACCATTAGCAGACAGAGTATTGGTAGAACCAGCTCCAGCAGAGACAAAGACAGCATCAGGATTGATCATTCCAGATACAGCAAAAGAAAAACCACAGGAAGGCGTAGTAGTAGCCGTAGGAAATGGTAAAAAAGACGAACCGCTTATTGTGAAAGTAGGAGACAAAGTTCTTTATGGAAAATATGCTGGACAAGAATTAAAATTAGACGGCAAGGATTATCTTATCATAAGAGAGTCTGATTTGTTAGGAATTTTGGGATAGAAACATATTAATTTAACACTAAACAATATGAAAAAAATAACTTTAAATAATGGTGTAGAAATGCTACAGTTAGGATATGGGGTATTTCAGGTTTCGCCAGAAGAATGTGAGCGATGTGTTTCTGATGCGATCTCAGTAGGATACCGTTCCATTGATACGGCTCAAATCTACCAAAATGAAGAAGGGGTAGGAAATGCAGTTAAAAAAAGTGGTATTGATAGAAAAGAATTTTTTCTCACTACAAAGATATGGCCAAGTAATTTCGGGTATGAAAAAGCGAAACTATCCATTGACAAATCTTTGGAAAAATTACAAACGGATTACATAGATTTATTACTTATTCATCAGCCTATAAATGACTATTACGGAGCATATAGAGCAATGGAAGAAGCCTATAAAGAAGGAAAAATCCGTGCGATAGGTGTAAGTAATTTTTATGCAGACAGATATTTGGATTTGGCTCATTTCGCTGAGGTAAAACCAGCTGTTAATCAGGTAGAAACTCATGTTTTCCACCAGCAGAGAGAGTTGCAGGAAATTATGAAAAAACACGATACCAAACTGATGTCTTGGGGGCCTCTTGCAGAGGGAAAAAATGATTTTTTCAATAATCCTGTACTGAAAAAAATCGGCGAGAAATATGGGAAATCAGTAGCACAAGTAGCACTTCGCTATCTATTTGAAAACGATGTGATTCTTATTCCGAAATCCGCTAACAAAGACAGAATAGCACAAAATATTGATATTTTTGATTTTCAGCTTTCAGCGGAGGATAGAGAAATAATCAGCCAAATGGATGAGAGAAAACCACTTATTTTTGACCACAGAAATCCAGAGATGATAGAATTTTTGTTAAGTATTGTTTAAAAATTAGCTTTAAAATATAATTTAAAAAAATGGCAAAAGAAATTAAATTTGATATTGAATCAAGAGACGCATTAAAAAGAGG
>CAUQHD010000103.1:0-5795 GCA_963517805.1 uncultured Flavobacteriaceae bacterium
AAGAAAAAAGCAAACTTTTGGAAGCAAAATTAGAAGAAGCCGAAGACAAATGGGATGAAATAAAAGACCTTGCAGAAGATAAATTAGATGATTTAAAATCTGACCTTGGCAAATTCTGGGATTCCGCAAAATCTAAATTAGATGATTTGTTCTAATATCAGAAAAAAAACACCTCTTTTCAGAGATGTTTTTTTTATTTATTAAAACGATTTTCCTACTTAAAATACTCCACTCCATTCCTGAAAATATTGTGGTAGTTGGCGGTTGGGATATTTTTCAGCAGTCCTTCCGCGAAGCGCTCTGGATGCCCCATTCTTCCGAAGATTTTTCCGCTTCGGCTGGTAATTCCCTCTATTCCAAAAAGCGAATTATTCGGATTACACGGCATTCCGTGAGCTATTTTCCCTTCAAAATCAATGTATTGGGTAGCTATCTGCCCATTTTTGTAGAGTTCTGTCAGCACCTCCTCACTCGCCATGAAACGCCCTTCTCCGTGGGAAATTGGGATGGTATAGACCTCGTTTTTCATGCCTTTCAGCCACGGCGAATCATCATTTACCACCTTCACATCCACCATTTGGGAAATATGGCGCCCTATCGCGTTGTGAGCGAGTGTAGGCGAGTTTTCATCCAAATCTCTTATCTCCCCATACGGCAGAAGTCCAGATTTTACCAAGGCTTGGAAGCCGTTACATATCCCCAGAATCATCCCGTCACGCTCCAAAAGGCGATGAACAGCAGATTTCATTTGTTCGTTTTTAAGAACATTGACGATGAATTTCGCAGAACCATCAGGCTCGTCCCCTGCGGAAAATCCTCCTGAGAAAACAAGGATTTGAGACTGGTCTATTTCCTTCGTCCAAGCCTCTATACTCTCCTCCAAAAGACTTTTGGTAAGGTTAATGAGCGGTAACGATGTCACTTCGGCTCCCTCTTTTCGGAAAGCATTTTGGGTTTCGTATTCGCAGTTCGTTCCTGGGAAAATCGGCGCGAAAACCCTTGGTTTTGCGATGTTATGTTTCTTGATAATGATGTTTTTCGGGCTGGTAGAATTCAGCTTTTCATCGATGTTGATTTCTATTCTGTCTGGCTCGGCTGTCGGGAAAAGATTTTCAAAAGTCTGCGTATAAGCCGAAAGCAATTTGCCAAGATCAAACGCTTTTTTATTGATAACCAAAGTTTTTTCTTCGGTCACTTTTCCTATTTTATGAAGCTGAGAATGAGCCAGTTCCGTTTTACTTTCAATGATAAAACCACCGATATTTTTCTCTAAAACTTGGCTTTCCGCAAGTTCCACCTCTGCACCGAGATGATTTCCAAAACACATTTTTGCCAATGAAACTGCCGCACCGCCATGTTTTACGGTTTTTACAGAAACGATGTTTCCTACTTTTATCTGCTGATGAACGAAATCAAAAACCTCTTTCAAAGTTTCATAATCTGGCAGTCCATTTTCTTTATTTTGATGATAAAAATGATAAATATTATTTCCAGCCTGCTTAAACTCTGGCGAAATAATGTGCTTTTTCTGCCCATCTGCACAAGCGAAGGATATCAATGTCGGCGGTACATTCAGATTTTGGTAAGTTCCACTCATAGAGTCTTTCCCTCCGATGGCCGCCAGCCCAAAATTCATCTGCGCATCATAAGCCCCAAGGAGTGATGCCAGCGGTTTGCCCCATTTTTCTGGGTTTTGACCTAATTTTTCAAAATATTCCTGAAAGCTCAATCGGATTTTTCTATAATCGCCGCCCATAGCTACGATTTTCGCCACGGACTCCACCACAGCATCTGCTGCCCCTATCAGAGAGTTTTGAGAAGATATTTCCGCATCAAAGCCCCACGCTGCCAGAGATACGGTTTCCACATTTTTCGCGTTCAAAACAGGCAGTGTCTGCACGCTTCCCTCCATCTCGGTAATCTGGTGTTTTCCGCCCAAAGGCATAGCCACCGTAGTGGCACCGACGGAAGAGTCGAACATCTCCAGCAAGCCTTTTTGAGAGGCTGTATTTTTATCCGAAAGTATTCTGATGAGGTTTTCTTCGTTAAATATTTCTGTTTGATTTTCAAGTTTTTGAAGATGAGAAATTTCGGCATTTTGAGATTTTGCACAGCCGTTGGAATTTAGAAATTCTCGGCTCAAATCTACTATTTTCGTACCTTTCCAGAACATCTGCATTCTGCCCGAATCGGTAACTTTCGCTACCTCCACGGCTTTGATGTTTTCTCTTTCACAGAAATGGATAAACTGGTCTTTATCCTTGGCATCCACCACCACTGCGATACGCTCCTGTGATTCGGAAATGGCAAGTTCTGTTCCGTTCAGCCCTTCATATTTTAAAGGTAAAATATCCAAATCTATCTCCAAAGAATCAGCAATTTCACCGATAGCCACAGAAACTCCTCCCGCGCCGAAATCATTAGATTTCTTTATCAAAGTCGTAACTTCTGGATTACGGAAAAGTCTTTGGATTTTTCTCTCCTCCACGGCATTTCCTTTTTGCACTTCGGTAGAAAGCGTATGTATAGAGGTTTCGTCCTGCTCCTTGGAAGAACCTGTAGCGCCGCCTACTCCATCTCGCCCTGTGGCACCGCCAAGTAAAATCACGATATCGCCATTCTGCGGTTTTTCGCGTTTTACCCAAGTTTTGGGAACTGCACCAACCACGAAACCTACCTCCATTCTCTTCGCTCTGTAGCCTTCGTGATAGATTTCATTGACCATCGTAGTGGCAAGACCTATCTGATTTCCGTAAGAAGAATAGCCATTCGCTGCCTGCTTTGTGATGGTTCTCTGTGGAAGTTTTCCCTGCAAAGTCGCAGAAACAGGCTCTAGAACATCCGCCGCACCGCTCAGACGCATCGCCTGATACACGAAAGCACGCCCAGAAAGCGGGTCACGGATAGCACCGCCAAGACAAGTAGAAGCACCGCCAAAAGGCTCTATTTCAGTAGGGTGATTGTGCGTTTCGTTTTTGAAAAGAAGATACCAAGGCTCTTTTTTACCGTCAAATTCGGCCTCTATTTCTATCGTGCAGGCATTGATTTCATCAGAAACTACAAGGTTTTCTAATTTACCTGTTTTATGGAAATATCTGGCGCAGACCGTAGCCAAATCCATTAGCGAAATCGGTTTTGCTTCTCTTCCTAAGAACTTTCTTTTTTCTAAATAATCGGCAAAAATTTTATCCAAAGTTTCTTTAAATTCGCCTTTGAACTGAATGTCTTTCAGCTCGGTTTCAAAAGTGGTATGACGACAGTGGTCACTCCAGTAAGTGTCCAAAACTTTGAGCTCGGTCTCGGTAGGATTTCTATTTTCTGATTGGAAATAATTTTGAATAAACAACAAATCATCAAACCCAAAAGCAAAGCCGTGCTGCTTGTAGAATTGCTCCAGTTCGGCCTCATTAAAACCGATAAAACCTTCGTGAACAATCACAGGAGTTGGTTTTTCCTGCGCTGGGATTTCTAGTTTGGACAAATCTTTTTCTCTACTCTCTACCTTGTTGATAAGCAAGTCTTTAACCTTATCCAAATCCGCTAAAGAAATACCCTTTATCTCGATAAGTTTTCCGCTTCGCACGGCAGCATTGTCCGTTCCTATAAGCAGGGAAATGCACTGCTCCGCCGAATCTGCCCTTTGGTCATACTGCCCAGGGAGAAATTCTGTAGCGAAATAATGCTCTTGTGCTGGATTTTCTGTGTGAATGATGTCCGTAACTGGGTCTGCGAAAACACTGCCTACCGTTTTGGAAAAATCGCTTTCGGACAGCCCAAAAACATCATAAATATTATAAACTTTTACATTCTCTACTTTGGGAAGAATGCTCTTGATTTCAGTTAGAATTTTAGGACTTTCTACATCGAAAATCCCTTTTTTCTCTACGAAGATTCTCTTTTTCATTTTTAGTTATTATAGGGAGTTCTGCAAATTTACATTTTATCGGCCAAAACAATATAAAAACTACGAATATTTTTCAAAACTATACTCATACTTATTTTATTAGAAAAATATAAAAATAAATTTCTGCAAAATGTCATTATTTATGTGATTTACTTTTTTAACTATATTTGCTTTTTTAAAAATTAAAAGCAATGAATTCCATCATACAAGAAGGTATAAAAAGAGGGCTAATTTCCATTTCAGAAGATGAAAAAACGATAAAATATATTCATCAAAATAAAAGTAGAAACTTCACTAATCCAGAGGAAAAGGTGCAAGCTGAGGCTTTTGTTTTGTTGGTTACTCAGTACAATTATAAGCCTGAACGAATAAAAATGTTTGTCCCCGTAAAAATGGGAGTAGAAACAAAAGAGGCTGATATAGTGGTGTATAATGATGATGAATACACTGAGCCGCATATTTTAGTAGAATGTAAGAAAGCAGATATTACAGACCCTGCGTTTAATGAAGCTGTAAATCAAGCTTATAGCTATGCTTATGCAATGCCCAACAATGTGAAATATGTTTGGGTAACTTGTTCAAATAAAAACAGTTATTTTCAAGTAGATAAAACTAAGGAGTCGAGAATTGAAGAAACGGATATTCCTTCATATGGAGTAAAAAAATTAGCTAATTACAAATTTGTATATAAAGCGGAGCTTATTCCTCATAAAGAAGGAGAACAAAAGTTTGAAGATTTAAAAACTATTGAACAAGAAGATTTAACAAGCCGATTTAAAAAAGCACACGATGCCCTTTGGGGAGGGGGACATCTCAATCCTTCCGAAGCCTTTGATGAATTGGATAAACTCATTTTTTGCAAAATATGGGATGAAAGGAAAATTAGAAAAAAAGGAGAACCTTATGATTTTCAGATTATAAAAGTAGACCCTTCTGAAATAAGAAACTATGACAGTCTAAGTAAAGAACAAAAACCTAAAGCTATTGCTGATGAAGAGAATAAACGCCTTTTGAATAGAATTAACGACCTTTATAACGAAGGCAGAAAGAAAGACCCAGAAGTTTTTCGTGATAATATTAGGCTTTCTCCTGAAAAAATTAGAACTGTAGTAGGGTATTTGCAGGGTATTAACATAGGAAAGACAGATTTAGATGCCAAAGGTCGTGCTTTTGAGACTTTTATGAATTCCTTTTTTAGGGGTAATTTTGGTCAATATTTTACTCCTCGTGAAATTGTAAAATTTATTGTTGATGTATTGCCTATTACTAATGAATCCCTTGTTTTGGATACCTCTTGTGGAAGTGGGGGATTTCTTTTGTATGCCCTAAATAAAGTGAGGGAACTCGCTAATAGAGATATACCTGATTACAAAGAAGATGCTGACGAAAGGGAAAGACATTTTAAGTATTGGCACGATTTCGCTGAAAAGAATTTGTATGGTATAGAAATTAATGAACAGATTTCGAGAGCTGCCAAAATGAATATGATTATTCACGATGACGGACATACCAATGTAATTACTTCTGATGGACTTTTAAGCCCTGAAGAAATCCAAAAAAATACAGAAAATAAAGGTTTTAAATACAATCATTTCGATTTTATCATTACCAATCCTCCTTTTGGCAGTACGGTACGCCAGACAGAAAAAGCCTATTTGAAAGAGTACAAGTTGGGTAAAAAAGAAGAGGATTGGTTAGCTGTAAAATCAGCTCCTGAAACCGTACGCGAAAACCAAAGTACTGAAGTCTTATTCATTGAACAATGTTATAACTTTTTAAAAGCAGGAGGCTATTTGGCTATCGTTATTCCCGATGGTATCTTAACCAATAGCTCTCTGCAATATGTGCGTGACCATATTTTCTATCACGAGTTAAACCCGGAAAATCTGCG
>CAUQHD010000104.1:0-5690 GCA_963517805.1 uncultured Flavobacteriaceae bacterium
CTCTGGCTCTTAGGTAGAACAGTGCCTCATCATTGAGTTGTCCTACGGTACATCCGTGTGTACATTTCACATCATCTGCAAAGATTTCCAGCTGCGGCTTGGTGTCTATGGTAGCTCCCTCGCTTAGCAGGATGTTGTTATTCTGCTGGTAAGCGTTGGTTTTCTGTGCGATTTTATTTACGAATACTTTTCCGTTGAACACGCCATGCGCTTTATCCTTGAACACACCTTTGTAGTTTTGGTAAGACTCACAGTTTGGCTCGTTGTGATGCACGGCTGTGTGGTGGTCTACCAGCTGTTCGTTTCCGATGATAGTAATACCATTCATGAAGGAATTGATATTTTCTCCTGTGTGAATGAAGTCAAGATTGTTTCTCACCAATTTACCTCCGAAAGCGAAAGTATTCACTGTCGCTAGGCTGTCTCGCTCTTGTTTCGCGAAAGTGCTGTCTACCAGATAAGTAGTCTGGCTATCGTTTTGGAGTTTGTGCCAGTCAGCCTTTGCATTTTTGCCCACGAAGATTTCCGTAACCGAGTTGGTAAAAGTATAGGTTTCATCAAAGTTATGATGGCTCTCTATCACTTCCACTTTTGCGCCTTCTTCTACGATGAGGAGATTTCTTGTTGTGTAGAATACATTTTCATCCTGATTTTCAGAGATATAGAAAAGGTGGATAGGCTTCTCAATCACAGTGTTTTTAGGGACAAAAAGGAAAAATCCATCGCTGTACAAAGCATCATTTAAGGCTGTGAATGCTGTGTTTTTAGGCTTTATTTGGTTAAAATATTTTTCGATCAAATCTTTATTGGAAGAAAAAGCATTATTTAAAGTCAAAAATTCTGCGTTTTCTACGGAGATTTTGGATAGAGCCTTTTGGAATTTTCCATTGACAAAGACAATGAAATCAAAGTGTTCTTCTCCCAGATGCAGCTGGTCTAGCTGCTCTTTTGTAATGTGAAATTCCTGCTTCGGCGCCAGAGAATATTGCTTGTTCACGGCTTCGGACAGGTCGGTATATTTGTATTCCTCATCTTTTTTAGTGGGAAAACCTGCCGCCAAAAACTGGCTGAGCGCCTCGGCTCTCTCGCTGGAAAGTGTGGATTTTAGTTGTTCTATTTGATTAAATAACATAAAATTTGTATTTGATTTGAAATTTTGGAGTTTGAAATTTGAGTTTTAATCACCATTATTTTACCAGCCAGTCGTAGCCTTTTTCTTCTAATTCCAAAGCCAGTTCCTTACCTCCAGTTTTTATGATTTTCCCATCCGCCAAAACATGCACGAAATCAGGCTGAATGTAATTTAGCAGTCTTTGGTAGTGCGTGATTAGAAGCACTGCATTTCCTTGGTTTTTGAAATGGTTCACACCTTCGGAAACGATTCTCAAAGCATCGATGTCAAGCCCAGAGTCCGTTTCATCCAAGATAGCCAGTTTAGGGTTCAGCATCAGCATTTGGAAGATTTCGTTTCTTTTTTTCTCTCCACCAGAGAAACCTTCGTTCAGCGAACGAGAAAGGAAATCTTTTTTAATTCCCAAAAGCTCTGATTTTTCGCGGATGAGTGCCATCATTTCTTTTGCTGGCATTTCTTCTAATCCGTTGGCTTTTCTAGTTTCGTTGATTGCCGCTTTGATGAAGTTGGTTACTGATACACCTGGGATTTCCACAGGATACTGGAACGACATGAAAATACCTTTCTGAGCTCTTTCCTCTGGCGCATCTTCGCCGATGTCTTCACCTTCGAAAAGGATTTCTCCCTCCGTGACTTCATAGTCTTCTCTTCCTGCAATTACTGAAGAAAGCGTGGATTTACCAGCTCCGTTAGGTCCCATAATGGCGTGAACCTCACCAGGTTTTATCTCTAAATTGATTCCTTTCAAAATTTCGGCTCCGTCTTCTATACGAGCATGTAAGTTGTTTATTTTAAGCATGATATGATATAAATTAAGTAGTTTATGAATATTCCGAAAACCTTTTCCGAAATATCTTTTTTTATTTAAATTTTATTTTTCTATTATCCAACTGAACCTTCCAAACTGATTTCCAATAGTTTCTGTGCTTCTATAGCAAATTCCATCGGCAGCTTGTTTAGAACCTCTTTACTGAAACCATTCACAATCAGCGCGATAGCCTTTTCAGTATCTATTCCTCTTTGGTTACAGTAGAATATCTGGTCTTCCCCGATTTTAGAGGTTGTAGCCTCGTGCTCCAGCTGTGCAGAAGGGTCTTTAATCTCGATGTAAGGGAAAGTATGCGCCCCACATTCATTGCCCATCAATAAGGAATCACACTGGGAGAAGTTTCTCGCTCCTTTGGCTGTCGGGAGAACTTTTACCAGTCCTCTGTAAGAGTTATTGGATTTCCCTGCCGAAATTCCTTTAGAAATGATAGTAGATTTGGTATTTTTACCGATATGAATCATTTTCGTTCCTGTGTCTGCATACTGGAATTTATTGGTAACCGCGATGGAGTAGAACTCGCCCACAGAATTGTTACCTTTCAGAATGCAAGAAGGGTATTTCCAAGTAACTGCAGAGCCTGTCTCCACCTGTGTCCAAGAGATTTTTGCTCCTGTTTCGGCAAGTCCTCTCTTCGTCACAAAGTTAAACACACCGCCTTTTCCTTCTTCATCGCCTGGATACCAGTTTTGCACTGTGGAATATTTGATTTCTGCATGGTCTAAAGCGATCAGCTCTACCACAGCAGCGTGCAGCTGATTTTCATCTCTTTGAGGCGCTGTACATCCTTCTAAATAAGATACA
Source organism: uncultured Flavobacteriaceae bacterium (assembly GCA_963517805.1). Classification (GTDB taxonomy): domain Bacteria; phylum Bacteroidota; class Bacteroidia; order Flavobacteriales; family Weeksellaceae; genus JABCPE02. The sequence goes on from CAUQHD010000104.1 coordinate 2,763, forward strand.
TACGCACCTTCATCAGCGATAAGCAGGGTTCTTTCGAACTGACCGCTTCCTCCCTGATTGATTCTGAAATAGGTAGAAAGCTCCATAGGACATCTCACGCCTTTTGGAATGTAGCAGAATGAACCATCCGAAAACACAGCAGAATTGAGTGCTGCGTAGAAATTATCATTTTGTTTTACCACTGTTCCGAGGTATTTTTTAACCAAATCAGGGTGTTTTTGTATCGCTTCGGAAATAGGGCAGAAGATAATTCCTTTTTCAGCCAAAGTTTCTTGGAAAGTAGTTGCCACAGATACCGAGTCCATCACCACATCCACTGCCACGCCAGTCAGCCTTTTTTGTTCTTCCAGCGAAATCCCAAGTTTTTCAAAGGTTTTTAGCAGCTCTGGATCCACTTGGTCTAGGCTTTCTAATTCTGGTTTTTTCTTTGGCGCAGCGTAGTATTTTATAGCCTGAAAATCAGGTTTTTCGTACTTTATATTTGCCCAGTCAGGCTCTTCCATAGTCTTCCATATGCGGAAAGCTTCTAGACGCCATTCCGTCATCCATTCTGGCTCGTTTTTTCGTTTAGAAATTTCACGAACAATATCTTCGTTCAGTCCCGTAGGAAATTCTTCGTACTCTATATCTGTATAAAATCCGTATTCGTATTCCTTGTTTTCTAAATCAACCCTAAGGTCATCTTCTGTATATTTACTCATTTAAAAATAATTACTAATTAATTTTCTATTTTAAGTTCTATTGAATATCTATTCTTTATTATTATCGCTGATATTATCAAGATATTTGATGAATTTGCCTAGACTTACCGAAATATCTTTGTTTTCCCGAATTAATAAATCTTTCTCGTTTTCAGAAATGAAGCCCAGTTCAAAACTGATATTAACCATATTTCTAACTTCGGCACAACTTCCTTTGGCGTAAATTAAAAACCTGACGAATTGCTTATTGCTTTGATATTCTGAACCTTCTGCAATATTATTACTAATGGACAAAACGGCTCTTTTGATTTGATTTTTAAACTCAAATTCAGTTTTGAAATCAGATTTATTGATTAAGGAATAAATATTTTTGTATGCTCCAAAACTTTCTTATAAATCGGAAAATCTTCAAATTTTGCCATGTTTATTACTATCTTAATCTATTTTGATTATTACGGAATAACAGATTATTTATTAAAATTCTATTCAATTTTTTTAATGTAGTTTCAAACTTCTGATTGAAAAATAAAAATTCAATAGGCATTTAATAGTTATTCAGTAGCCATTACAAAGAAAAAGATTCTCCGCAGCCGCAGGTTCTTTTGGCGTTTGGATTATTGAAGACAAATCCCTTTCCGTTCAGTCCGCCCGAAAACTCCAGAGTGGTGCCCACGAGGTATAGGAAAGATTTTTTATCTACGATGATTTTAATGCCGTTATCCTGGAAAACTTGGTCGTTTTCTAATCTTTCTTTGTCGAATTTCAGGACATATTCCAGCCCAGAGCAGCCGCCACTTTTCACTCCTACACGGATGTAGTCAGTGTCAGGGTCGTAGCCGTCTTCTTTCATCAGTTGTACTGCTTTTTCTTTTGCAATATCAGAAACTTTTATCATTGATTTATATATAAAACTAATTGACAAAGATACAAACAATCAGAAATATATCCTCAAAAAAGAATTAGATACTATCTATTTTGTCTATAAATGCAATTTTTACGATTGAGAAATACTATTAAAAATCAGAATTTTGGTAAAATCCTTTCGTGTCTATATATTCAAAAACTTCGGGCGGAAGCATAGGGCGGACATTCTTTTTTTCTCTAATCATTTTTCTGATTTCGGTCGCAGAAAGTTCTATTATCGGAGCATTTATTTTGCAGATGTTTTCGTGTGTAATAATTTCTTTATCAGCATCTTGTGATAGAACGCGCGGATAAACGATGATTTGGTGATTTTTTATCAAAGTCTCATAGTTTTTCCATTTTGGAAGGCTGACCAAATTGTCCTCGCCCATAATTAGCCCAAAAGTATATTCAGGGTATCTTTCACGAAGATAAGTAAGCGAATCTATAGTGTAAGAAGGTCTTGGCATGGAAAATTCTATATCAGAAACGCGCATTTTAGGATAGTTTTTTATCGCCATTTCTACCATATCATAGCGGTCATGGTCGTGGAGCAGGCTTTTTTTTGATTTCAAAGGATTCTGCGGACTTACAACGAACCAAAGTTCGTCTAAATCAGTATATTCTACAATATAATTTGCTAAAATCAAGTGTCCGATATGAATGGGATTAAAAGACCCAAAAAAAAGCCCTATTTTTTTCATTTATTAAACTTTATACCTTTGATATTCAAATAATAAGCAACATTTCCCCGCCAGTGATTTTCCTCCACAGAAAATGCCATATTGAATGTTTTTGACTTCATTTCTTTATAATACTGCCCGAGACCGAAGCCCACACATTCTATTTTTTCGTCTGTGTCTTGGTTAAAAATATAGAATTTGACATGTGCTTCATCTTTTCCCATCTGGCATATTGTGGATTTCGCGCAGACATTATTAATCACCAATACAGGCTTCATATTATCTGGCCCGAATGGCGCTAATTTTCTATGAAAAGAGAAAAAACTATCGTTTAAATCTTTAATTTCAATTACAGAATCTATCTCAATGCTCGGCGATTTTTGGTATTCCTGAATAGTTTCTGAAACGATTTTTTCTACACGGTTTTTGAATTCTTCAAAGTTCGTTTTTTTCATCGTTAGACCCGCAGCTGCACGATGTCCGCCGAACTTCAGCAGCAAATCAGAGCATTCCTCTATTACCCGATAGATATCAAAATCCGAAGCCGAACGCACAGAAGCGACAATTTCGCCATCGTTTCCATCGGTAAAAATAAATGTCGGCTTGTAATAAGCCTCCACAAGCCGAGAGGCCACAATCCC
>CAUQHD010000105.1:0-5688 GCA_963517805.1 uncultured Flavobacteriaceae bacterium
CCATTCCCATGATAAGTTCAGCAGGAACTACCATTAGTAAAGCAGTTTCTACAAAGATGAAAGCCAAAATAGCCAACGCCACATGCATATAAGTTTTTCTATAAAAAGAAGCTTTTTGCTCCTCAGTGGACATTGCTACCAATTGATTTGTAAATTCCATAAAAATTTTTGTTTTTAAATTTAATTCTACAAATATAAATATTTTTTTGGAAAAGCAATTTTACAAATTACTTAAAAACGCCATCGTATCTACATTATCAGCATAGGTGTCTAATTCAGGATGCTGCGCCTCTCCAAAGCCGATAGCCGCAGGGATTTCAAGTGTAGAATTTGCCACAACACACTGAATGTTTTCCTCATTTTCCGAAAGGAAATTCTGAACATCGTTTATCGTTTCATATCGGCTGAAATTGATGACGGACAGCGGACTGAAAAGTTTTTCATCTTCTTTGAGCATTACGAAATTATTGTCCCAAAACTGCTCTTGGTTCAGCAGGTAAATGGCTCTGTTGTAATCGTAATTATTGGCGTATTGGTTGTGATTGATGATTTCTTTGAAGTTGATAAAATTCTCAAACAATCTGTCCAAAGGCATTTCCGAAGGGATGAAAAGTCGGGTAACATTTCGGCAGCCCAGCCCAAAATATCGGAAAATATCCTCCGCAAGAGCTTGGATTTCCTCATTGGTTTCATCGCCTTTTAAAACTCCGATGGAAGTTCTATTTTTCCTAATAATGTTAGGCACATCTTTGAAATAATATTCCAAATATCGGGCAGTATTATTGCTTCCCGTAGCGATGACAGCATCATAATTTTCTAATTTTTCCACAAAATGAAACTCCAAAATCCCGCCGCTAAGCTCGTTCCATTTATTAAGTAAAAAAGGTAAAATCAGTCTGTCCTTGGAGGAGAGTTTTATTAAAGGAATATTTCCACTGAGTAAAACGCAAATCACATCATGAAAGCCCACCAGAGGGATATTTCCAGCGAGAATTAGCCCGATTTTTTTCGGAGTGGAAGAAAAATGATATTGACCTGTCCAAGCAGATATTTTCTCTTCGGTAAGGTTTTCTGCCCAGCTTTTTAGGCAAAATCTTACGCTTTCTTCTGTGAACCAAGAATTTTCTATTTCAGATTTTCTTATCAAAGAAGCGAATTTGCTTTCTTCTTCATTGAAATTCTCTGGTTTAGCGGAGAGAAATTGGTTTAAAAAATCGCCCAGCTGCGATAAAGAGGAAACTATTTTATCATTTTTCATAAATATTGTTTTTATATAAATAAAGTTTTTAACTTTGTGCAAAATTAAAAAATATAATACTAATGGCTATCAAAATAACGGACGAATGTATCAACTGTGGAGCATGTGAGCCTGAATGTCCCAACAATGCCATTTATGAAAGTGCAGTGGATTGGAGGGCTTCAGATGGGACTATATTATCAGGAATGATAACTTTTCCCTCGGGACTTACTTTGGATGCGGATGAGGCGCAGCCACCAGTGAGCGATGATACATATTTTATAGTAACGGATAAATGTACGGAGTGTATAGGTTTTCATAATGAACCGCAGTGCGCCGCAGTGTGTCCTGTGGACTGCTGTGTGCCAGATGAAGACCATGTGGAGACAGAGGAGCAGCTTCTCACGAAGAAGGCATTCATGCATGGAGAATAATTTTCCTGATTCTTTTGGAAGAATGCAGAAAAATAATTAACTTTAAACCCAAGTTTAGTTTAGTAAAAAATTTAAAAGTCGTATATAAAAATTAAAACAATGAAAAAGCACAATTTCAGCGCAGGACCGTGTATTTTGCCGCAAGAAGTTTTCCAGAAATCAGCAGAAGCTATTTTGGATTTTAATGGTATCGGATTATCATTACTAGAGATTTCTCACAGAAGTAAAGATTTCATCGAAGTAATGGATGAGGCTAGAGCCATCGTAAAAAGACTAATGAAATTAGGAGATGATTATGATGTACTTTATCTGGGAGGAGGAGCGTCTTTACAGTTTGTAATGGTTCCTTTTAACTTGATGAAAGTAGGAGGGAAGGCAGCTTACACAGATACGGGAACTTGGGCAGCAGGTGCAATTAAGGAAGCTAAACGACTTGGACAAGTGGATATCGTAGGTTCTTCTAAAGAAGAAAATTATTCTTTCATCCCAAAAGATTATACTGTGGGTGCAGAATATGACTATTTCCACTGTACTTCTAACAATACTATCTTCGGTACACAGATGAAATCTTTCCCAAAAGTGGAAACTTCTATAGTGTGTGATATGTCTTCGGATATTTTCAGTAGAGAGATAGATTTCTCTCAGTTTGACCTTATCTATGCTGGTGCTCAGAAGAATATGGGACCTGCTGGAGCTACTTTGGTAGTAGTGAAAAAGGATATTTTAGGAAAAACAGGAAGAGATATTCCTTCTTATTTAGATTATCAAGTTCACATCAGCAAAGATGCGATGTATAATACACCTCCTGTATTCCCTATTTATGCTTGTCTGCTTACATTACAACATCTTGAAAAAAATGGTGGAATAGCAGCGGCAGAGCAGAAAAATAAAGCAAAAGCAAAACTTCTTTATGATGAAATAGACAGAAACCCATTGTTTGAGTGTTTCTGCCGTCCAGAAGACCGTTCTAATATGAATGTTTCTTTCAAAATTTTAGATGAATCTAAAAAAGAAGCGTTTGACAAAGCTTGGAAAGAAGCAGGAATCAATGGTCTAAATGGGCATAGAAACTTGGGAGGATACAGAGCAAGTATGTACAATGCCTTACCGATAGAAAGCGTACAGGTATTGGTAGATGTGATGAGATCCATTCAGTAAAATCTATTAAAGCATAAAAAACAAGATTTATGCCCGTATTCAAGCCATTTCGTGGGATAACGCCCTATGGGGAGTATATAAAAAGTTTTCCTACACGCCCATTGAGTAATTATACTCATGAAGAAATCGCAAAGAAAGCCGAGAGAGGGTTTTCTTATGTGAGAATGGTGGAACCGTATTTGTCTGGTGAACCTCAGAATTTGGAGCAGAATTTGGGTAGAGTGAGGGCTAATTATGAGGAGTTGCTGAGAAATCACAACCTGCATCAGGAGGAGGAATCAGGATATTATTTGTATTGTCAAATTTTGCCTGATGGCAGTGTTTTCAGAGGGCTTTTAGGATTGGTTTCCGTAGAAGATTATAATTCAGGAAAGATTAAAAAGCACGAAGAAACACTTACGCACAGAAAAGAAAAACTTTCTAAATATCTGGAAGGTGTGAATCTCCAAGCGGAACCAGTGCTTTTGACCTATTCTTCAAATGCTGAATTAGAGGCTCTTATGAGTGAGGAAGAAAGGAGAAATCCTGTTTTGGAATATGCAGACAGCAAGGGAACTAAACATCGTGTTTGGAAAATTCAAGATGAAGAAACCTTGAAAAAATATGAACAAATCTTAGCAAAAGTAGATGCTTTCTACATTGCTGACGGACATCATAGGATGGGTTCTACAGCGCTCTATTCTGAGCGGAGAAAGGATAAAAATCCTAATCATATTGGAAATGAGCCGTATAACTTTGTTTATAGTTTCATAGTTTCTGACCAATCGATTAAAATTAATGATTTTAATAAGGTTGTGAAGGATTTGAATGGTCTAACGGTGGAGCAGTTTTTGCATCAGCTGGAGGATAAATTTATCATTGAAAATAAAGGGGAAAACCCGTATTATCCAGAGCAAAAACACTTTATAAGTCTTTATTTAGATGGACAGTTTTATAAACTTACACTAAAGGAAGAATGCTGTTGTGAAGAGTGTTTGGGGATTATAGACCATTATCTGCTGGACAAATATATACTGAGTCCGATTTTAGGAATAGATGATTTGAAAACCACCAAGCGAGTGGATTACCTGCGGGGAAGTTCTTGCGTGGATGGAATCACAAAACTAAAAGAAAAGGTTGATAATGAGGGGTATAGAGTAGCATTTGGGGTACATCCTGTGAGTTTTTCTGATTTAGTAGAAATCGCAGATAAAAACCTGAAAATGCCTCCAAAATGTACTTACATAGAACCCAAACTCGTGACCGCGCTTGTCATGTATGATATGAAATAAAAAATGCAGCTCTTAGGGCTGCATTTTTATTTTATGAAAAAATTATTTCTTTATTAAAAGAGCAATGTTTTCCACATGGTGCGTTTGTGGGAACATATCTACAGGAAGGATTTTTATTACATTGTAGTGCTCTTTCATCAGGGCTAAATCTCTTGCCTGCGTCGCTGAATTACAGCTTACATAAACGATTCTTTCTGGCGAAAGTTTTAGAATCTGCTCTATTACTTTTGGGTGCATTCCATCTCTTGGAGGGTCGGTAATTAGGACATCTGCCTTTGGATGTTGCGCCAAAAACTCTTCTGTGAAGACTTCTTTCATATCTCCGCAGTAGAAAGTGCAGTTATTCAGTCCATTAAGTTCAGCGTTTTCTATTGCGGCATCTATCGCTTCCTGAACAGCCTCTATCCCAATCACTTGTTTGGCGTGTCTTGCCATATATTGGGCTATTGTCCCTGTCCCTGTGTAAAGGTCATACACTACATGATTTTCCTGAATATCAGCGAATTCCAGAGTTTTTCTATAAAGATTTAGGGCTTGTTTGTAATTGGTTTGGAAGAAAGATTTAGGACCAATTTTAAATTTTAGTCCATCCATTTCTTCAAAGATAAATCCTTCACCAAAGTAAGTCTGAATGTCCAAATCATACACGCTGTCGTTTCCTTTGGAGTTGATAGCGTAGAGTAAAGTCTTGATTTGAGGGAACTTATCCAAAATAAAGTTCAATAAATTTTCTCTGTTTTCCTTTTCTTCTCGGAAAAACTGAATGAGAATCATCCATTCTCCTTTGGAATTTTGACGAAGCATCAGCGTTCGTAGAAATCCTTCTTGATTCCTTAAATCAAAAAAATCAAGGTTGTTTTTTATCGCATAATCTCTGATTGCCAGACGAATTTCGTTGGATGGTGCTTCTTGCAGATAGCACTCTTTTAGGTCTAAAATCTTGCTCCACTGCCCAGGAATATGGAAACCAAGAGCGTTTTTGTTGTCTATTTCTGTGTTGGATTTTATCTCTTCCGAAGTTAGCCAGCGAGCATTGGAAAACGAAAATTCCATTTTATTTCGGTAGAAATAGTGTTCCTCTCCTCCGAGAATAGGGATGCACTCAAAATCTTCGATGCCGCCTATTCTTTTAATATTGTTAAGAACCTCATTTTGTTTGAATTCCAGCTGTTTTTCATAGCTCATATTCTGCCATTTACATCCTCCACACACACCGAAATGAATGCACTCTGGCTCTATCCGAAACGGAGATGGCTCTAAAATTTCTACCATTTCTGCTTCGTAATATTTGCTTTTTGCCTTTTTTACACGAGCATTCACGGTGTCACCAGGGATTGCTCCAGAGACAAGCACAGTTTTGCCATCTTCAGTTTTTCCAACAGAAACTCCTTTCGCACCAGCGGAAAGGAGTTTTATGTTTTCTAAAATTAGATTTTTATTCTTTTTCAAAATAAATCTTTTTAAAATTAGTGTCCGTGTCCATCGTGTTCGTTATGTTCTTCTTCTGTTTCAGAAGCCTCAGGAACAGGAGCTGTCAGACCGGTCTGTTTGTTTAAGATTTCAATAAGGTTAGTATCAGCAATGCTGA
>CAUQHD010000106.1:0-5610 GCA_963517805.1 uncultured Flavobacteriaceae bacterium
TTCATTTTCATTCTATTTTTCCATACTTTCCCCAGTGATAAATCACTGGGGAAAGCTGTATAAATACACCTGCTTTCTGCTCTTTTTCTATAAGTATCCTAAATAGGACTAAGAGTTTTTACCGAACCATAAATCATCTCAATAGAGACAGCAGGAGGGTCTGCTCCTATAATCCGAACAGACCAACCGAACAATGCTGTTCTATGTGACTGAATAGTACTATCCGATGTGACCGAATAACGCTGTTCGATAGGAACGAATAACACTATTCGAAGCGGGTAAATAATGCTGTTCAATAATCCTGAACAAAAAAAAGCCCCCAGCTCTGCTGGGGGCTCCCACTTATTAACAATTTAATAAATGGAGCTATGAAAAAGACTTTTTTTAGCTAATCACTACTGTTCCGTTGAATACCTCCGTTCTCGGCTGTTTCAGCAGGGGGCTGAAGAGTTGTACAAACCTTTGATTTTCCACTATCTTACTGTTGGTATTGTTATTCATGGTATCCACCAAGGTAATGACCTGTCATCAGGGCTTTTCCCCCTGCGTTTTTTATTTCATTAAAAATAATTTCTGAATCCGTAGCCACGAAAACCTCATCAAACAAGTCTGTTTCCACCACATTTTGGTAAGTAGTGGTAATGACAGTTTTCTCGCCCAAAAGCTGCATAAGCTCAGGAAAACGACTCACCTCGTATCGTGCAGGGATAACGGCTATTATTTTATTTTTTTTCATTTTTTACTTTAATTTCAATATTTGAGATAAGGTTTTTCCATCCCAAATAAATGTTTTTTCGGCTGTTTTTTTATTAATCGGAGTTTCTATTCCATTATCATCTTCATCGAACTCTACTTTTTCCATTTTCATGATGATTTTAGATTTTATGCCCCCTTTATCACTTGGGAAAATATATTCTTCACTATGATAAAAAACCCCTGCATCCCCCACATTTGTCAACAAATCCAAAGGGAAAAAATTCTTCCCATTCCACAGCAGATACTGCGTACTGGTAGGGATTCCACACGCCTCGCCTGAGTTTTCTACCCTTATCACAGATTTTATTCCTGAAAGTCCCTTGTTGTTTAGTATCTCCATACTTGTAAAATGCAGATTATCAACAAGAAAATTGTGTTTATCTATTACTTTATTGTTTTCCAGCGCCAGAACCTCCATTTTCACCTGTTTATAAGCTCCTCCATCCCTACTGACCGTTCCCACAGCCCCAAAAAGAAACTCTACGCCATTCTTTTTCTGATGCTCCAAAGCAAGATTTCCACCCCAGATATAGCCTTTTTTCAGCTGATTATTTTTCTTATAGCTGATTTCGTACCAAGGCTCATCACGAAGCCCCACAACATATTTATGAGTAGTAATGTTAGTAATATGAACGGCATCACCTATCTGCAGACTGTCTATTTTATTAGATTTATAATTAGGCTTTTCCCTTACTTTCGCATCTGATACCATTACCTTATGGGCTATTTTTTTATCAAAAGTATAATTCCCAAAATAGACATCATCATTATTCTGAGCTGATACCCAGATACAAAGAATAAAAAAACATAAAATTCCCAGCTTCTTCATTGTAAAAATTTAAGCGGTTAAAAGTAAAAAAACTTTACAAACTGACCAAAAACAAAACCTTATTCAAAAATTTTACTCCCCATCATACAACGACAGGGAGTAATAATTATAAACTCAAATCTTTCTTGATTTGCTCTATTTTATGGTTTAATTTATCAACTTGACCAGCATATTCGCTCTCAGATGAAATATTACTTTTCACTGAGAAATAGAACTTTATTTTCGGTTCCGTTCCTGATGGGCGGATGGCTACCTTTGTACCGTCTTCCGTGTAGTATATCAGCACATTAGACTTAGGAATATCGGTCATTTCTGCTTTTTCATTCTTCACTAAATCCCATGCAGTCTGCTCCTGAAAATCTTTTACAAGAACCACTTTGGAACCAGCTAGTGCTTTCACTGGATTATTACGGAAATCTGACATCATTTTTTTGATTTCCTCTGCTCCTTCTCTTCCTTTTCTCACTACATTGACCAGCGCCTCTTGATAAAGCCCTAAATCCTTATAAATCTCTATCATATACTGGAAAACACTGCTGCCCTGAGCCTTGCACCATGCTGCTATTTCGCAGGCAAGAAGGATAGAACCGCACGAGTCCTTATCTCTCACGAAATCTCCTGTCATAAAACCAAAACTCTCCTCTCCTCCACAGACGAATTTCTGTTTGCCTTCGGCTTCGCGAATCATTTTACCAATCCATTTAAAGCCTGTAAGTCCCGCCTTGCACTCTATTCCGTATTTTTTAGCAATATCAAAGAAAATATCCGAAGTCACGATAGTAGAACCGATGAACTCACTTCCTGTGATTTTCCCTGCTTTTTTCCATTGGTCAAGGATGTAATAAGTCAGGATAGTATTGGTCTGATTTCCGTTAAGCAGCTGGATTTTCCCTTCAAGGTTTCTAACCGCAATACCGAGTCTATCCCCATCTGGGTCACATCCGATAACAATATCTGCATTGGTAATTTCTGCCAAGTCCGCAGCCATCGTAAGAGCCGCTGGTTCTTCTGGATTAGGGCTTTCCACTGTTGGGAAATTTCCACTTGGAATCATCTGCTCTCTCACCAAATCCACTTTTGCAAATCCAGCCTTTTTAAGGGCTTTAGGGATTGTAGTGTAAGTTGTCCCATGGATAGAAGTGAAAACAATGTTCAGATTATCTCTCCCAACATTCTGATAAAGAGAGTTTTGCATACAAGCATCTATATAAACATCATCCTGCTCCTCGCCTATCCATTCTATCAAATCATCATTTCCATTAAACTTAATATCCTCAAATCTAACGGAATACACCTCTTTGATAATCGCCTCATCATTCGGTGGGACAATCTGTGCGCCATCATTCCAATATACCTTGTAACCGTTGTATTCAGGCGGGTTGTGTGATGCTGTGAGTACGATTCCAGCATTACATTTTTTATTTCTCACCGTGAAAGAAAGCTCTGGCGTAGGGCGGTGTTCCTTGAAAAGTAAAACACGGATTCCATTAGCTGTAAGCACATCTGCTACTATTTTCCCAAATTCTTTGGAATTATTTCTCACATCATAGGCGATGGCAACCTTGATAGTTTCGCCTTTAAACTGCTGGTGCAGGTAGTTTGCCAGACCCTGAGTAGCCTGCCCAAGCGTATATTTATTGAGCCTGTTGGTTCCCACGCCCATCACTCCGCGCATTCCTCCTGTCCCAAATTCTAACTCTTTATAAAAAGAATCTTCCAGCTCTGCTTCATTTTCATCTATCAACTGCTGAACTTTAGCTCTTGTCTCTTCATCAAAAGACTCTGAAAGCCAAAGTCTTGCTTTTTCTATTGTTGTCATTATATTATAATTTAAATAAAAACCTATTCTATATTTCTTTTTCTATATTGTAATTTTTGTGTTCTCTATTGGTTCTGATAATCATCTCTCCGAGAAATCCTCCTATAAAAAGCAAAGTTCCCAAAATCATCATTGTCAGTGAGATAAAAAACCATGGATTATCAGCGATTAGGTGTCCGTATTGTTTGTGAACATAGACTGCTATCAGTTTGGAAACTCCAAGCCAAAATGCCGAAAGAAAACCAATGATAAACATCAAAGTACCAACCGCTCCGAAAAAATGCATCGGACGCCCGCCAAAACGGCTGATAAACCAAAGTGTAACCAAATCCAAAAAGCCACGGATAAAGCGCTCTGTCCCAAATTTAGAACTTCCGTAAGGTCTTGCCTGATGCTTCACTTCTTTCTCCGTAATACGCTTAAAACCAGCATTCGCCGCCAAAACAGGAATATATCGGTGCATATCGCCATAGACATCTATAGATTTTACGACTTGTTTTTTGTAGGCTTTCAGACCGCAGTTGAAATCATGTAGATACACTCCAGAAACCTTTCTCGCTGCTGCATTGAAGAGCTTGGACGGCAGGTTTTTAGTCATCACATTGTCAAATCTTTTCTTTTTCCAGCCAGACACGATGTCATAATTTCCATTGACTACCATATCGTATAATTCTGGAATTTCCTCTGGAAAGTCCTGTAAATCAGCATCCATTGTAATCACCACATCTCCAGACACTTTCTCAAATGCCGCATGCAGTGCCTGTGATTTTCCATAATTTCTGGAAAACTTTATTCCATGAACATGGTCATTTTCCCTGCAAAATTCCTCTATAATTTCCCAAGATTTATCCGTACTACCATCATCTACAAACCAAATTTCATAAGAAAGCTGGTTCGCCACACACACCTTATCAATCCTAGAAAAAAGCTCTTTCAGGGATTCCTCCTCATTCAATAAAGGGATAACTATAGAGAGATTCATTAATTTAAATTGAAAAAATTTTCCCAAAATTAAAGAAAACAAATCATAAAATCATATTTTTCTTTTAAATTTGAAAAAAAGCCTTATATTTGCACCGGCAAGTCCTACACAACCAGCTCCTGAAAATCCTCCAGGGTGGGAACGCAGCAAAGGTAATCGGTTGTAGCGGTGTGATGTAGGTAGCTTGCCTTTTTTGTTTTATTTAAAATTAATAAAAAAGCCCAGAATACTGAGCTTTTTATTTTTTAATCATCACTAGGCAGCAGTATTGATGTGATAAAAGACATCAACACGCTGAATACCAATGCCCACCAGAAGCCATCTACTACCATTCCATCTACAAAATAATCTGCCAGCATAATAATAGCAGCATTGATAACCAAAGAAAACAAACCCAATGTGAGAATAGTGAGCGGCAACCCGAAAAACTGGAAAACAGGCTTTATAAAAACATTGAGAAGCGCAAGCACTATAACAAAAAGAAAAGCCGTCCCAAAACTATTAAAATGCACACCTTTAAGCACTTGCTGCAAAAAATAAGCAATCGCAGCCGTTACTATAAGTCTAACAACTATATTCATAATTTTTTTTATTTAAAATTCAAATTCTTCTCCTAATTTGGGTAAAATAAGTTCTATATTTTTATCCTTAAAATACTGCTCTGCTTCAGCGTGGTTAATCGTAATCGGCGGAAAAGTATCAAAATGACAGCCGATAACTTTTTTAGTTTTTATCAACTCCGAAGCTACGAAACAAGCTCCCATGGCATCCATTGTATAATGTCCTCCAACAGGCAGAATAGCAAGACTTATTTCACCAAAAACAGAACTTAAAAGAGCCATATCCTGCATGACTCCTGTATCTCCCGCAAGATACAGATTTTTATTTTCAAACCCAAAAACATATCCTGATGCCGTTCCGCCATAAGTCCCATCAGGAAAAGAACTGGTATGCGCCGCAGAAACCATGGTTATTTTCATATCCTCTATTTGGGTAGAACCGTCGATATTTAAATCAATATTGTTTGAATGTCCAAAATAAGCACAAACCTCTGGCTGAGCAATGATGACAGCTTCAGGGTTAAACTGCAGGACTTCTTTTACATCGGCAGTATGGTCTCCATGAGCATGTGTAATCAACACATAATCAATATTTTGTTTTCCAATATTAAAACCTGATTTCGCTTTTTGATAATTATAAAAAGGGTCTGTTAAAATAGTTTTT
>CAUQHD010000107.1:0-5502 GCA_963517805.1 uncultured Flavobacteriaceae bacterium
AAAGCATAGACAAAGAATCTGCCTATGAAATCCTAATGAAAAGGATGAATGGCGAGGAGGTTTCCTCAGTGGAACAACCTGCCGAACCTGTCTCTAAACCTGCTGAGCCGAGTGTCTTTGAGACTATACTGAGCAGTTCCATGGCACAGACCTTCGGGAAGACCCTTATGCGGGAGGGAGCGAAGGCCATCATCGGAATGCTTGGATTAAAGGCGACCACAAAGAAGAAAAAGTAAAATACTCTACAACAAGAGTAGTCGCTCTATTAGTATAAATTTGCTTGCGGAATCTGTATATAGATACGGACTCCACAAATTTATGTTTTATCTTTCAGCTAAAGCTCTGCTTGTTGTTTTAGTCTTAAGTGCCGAAGTGTCCCTTTTCCCAGCTCTGCACAGGGCGTTCGGGCAGGTTCTTATTTTGCTTCTCTTTTGGCGGTTCGGGCTTGTTTTCCTTCTGTGTGGTATTTTCTGGAGTTTCTTTGGGTTCTTCTGCTTTGGAAATACCAGCCTCGTTATTAGACTCTTCAATGTTTTTTTCTGAATCAACTGATTTTTCTTCTTCTTTAGAATCTCCTTTTAGAATTGCCAATATTTCTTTGGCTTTTTTTCCCTCATCTTTCTTTGGATGGATAAAGGCTATCTGCTCCAGTTCTGCTGTCATAGCCTCTTTTCCTGCTATCTTTCCTGTAATGTAAGCATGCAGAAGTTCGTATTTAGGGATAAGGGCATCATTAGGATGTTCTTCCATTGCTTGTTTTATGATGCGTCCCGCTTCTTCGTATTTTTCTTCATTATAGAGAGCATAAGCTTTTTGATAAGAGATCTTTACTTCTTCTTCGGTCTGGGTGTAATTTGTATTCCTTGGATTTTTCACGAATGCTGCATGCGGAGTATCGGGAAATTCTTCTACAATCATATTTTTTGCCCTTTCAGCTTGTGGAGCATTCTTTTCGTGATTTAGCGAGAAGATAAGATACAAAGCTTGTAATTTCACTTCCTTTTCTGGCTTTTGTTCCACCAAGTCATAAAGAGTTTTTGTTGCCTGTTCTGTATTTTGGAAATAGGCATCATACATCCTTCCTAATCCGAGAGATGCGGTGTCTCTCGCTTTTTTCAGGCTCAGGATAGAGTCCTTGTCTGTAGGTATTTTTTCGGTGTAATAGCTTATCTCAAACCTTCTGGCATCGGCATTGTTATTTCGGTCTAAGGCTTGGTTTTCCAAATCATTAAGAGAAACTGTTTTCTTGGAAATCCTCCAATTATCCTCCAATGAGCGGTTTCCCCAGATTTTTCTAAATTCTAGGCTGCCTTTTGCAATGGTCTCTTGGTTTCCAAAATAGAACTTATTAGGCTTATTCCCCGAAAAACTACCAGCAAAAGCCAATGGAAAGTCATTATTGCCATTAAAGCTTTTATTTCGCTCTTTCTTCTGTTTTTCTTGGTTTATTTTGGCTTCTTTTTCCTCTTTTTCTTTCAAATCATTGATGTATTTTTGGAAAAAAGCGGTTCTTTCTGGCTCGGACATTTTGGTAAGCGCAAGGATACTATCATTCTTTTTAACCAAATAATAATTTTTGGAAAAGCTCTTTATGTTGGTAGAAAGCTCTTCTATTCTGCTTCGTGTCGGGCGGTGTTCTATCACCACTAAAGCACTGTCATAGTAAGCTCCCGCCTTTATATAGTTCTCTTTCTGGAAATAGGCTTTCCCTATTTCAAAGTAAGCCAAGCCTCGTATATGTGAGTCTGAAGCCTCTTCTTTTATAGATTTTTCAAAAAATTCTTTTGATTCTTCATCTTTTCCTGCTTGTTTTGCCAAAAGCCCCAATGCATAGTAAAATTCATTCTTTCGGGAGGCGTAAATACCCTTTTCGCTCAGTTTTTCAAGATATTTTTTTGCTTCTTCGTAGTTGTTATTATCACTGAATGTTTTGGCAATTTCTATCTGGGATTTTACCTCAAATTCAAAGTTTCCAGCGTATTTATAAGCCTGTGCAAAGCTCGCACGCGCTTCTTCTTTTCTTCCCAATTCTGCTAAAATCTGCCCTTTCAGATAAGCTATTCTGCTTTTTACATTTCGCGATTTGTAAAGATTCAGAGCAATATCCAGCCGTTCCACTGCTTCCTGTTTTCGATTGGAATAGAGCAGGTTATCAGCATAATAGACATTCAGGAGTCTTCTATATTCTTTACTGAGGTTAGGGTCTTTGTCCAAAGCGGAAAAAATGTTTTCTGCTCGGAAATAGTCTTTCATTTTAGAAAAAACCAATCCTTCGTAGATTTTGGCTAAAGGAAGCCTTTTGTCATCGGGCATTAGAGAATACAGCTGCTCTATGGCTTCTGTTGCTTCAAAGAGTTTTCCTTGATAAATTCTAGCCTGTACAAGGAGAATATAGGCATTGAATATTTCTTTATTTCTCTCTCTTCCACCGAAAACCATAGAATGTTTCTCTATGGCTTTCAGGGCTTTCCTTTCTGCTTTTTGGAAAGGACTGCTGTCTTGTGGAGAGTCTTCTTCCACACCGCCTAAAAACATCAGCGGTTTGGAGATTACGCTGTCTGTCTCCATGGAGTTTTCTGGGAAAACCTCTATATAGCCCTCGTGGAAGTTGTCATTATGGTTTTTATTATTTTTGATTACTTCGTTTTTTAGCGCTTCTTTACCATTGAACAGCGTATTGTAATAGGTTGTAAAATTATGATAAGAACGCCTGATAAAAGTATTCTTCTTGGTAGAACACGCAATGCCTACAAGGACTAAACCTAAAAAGAGAAATATATTTTTTTTCATTATTTGATAATGATACTATAACTTATTAATTCTGATTTTATTATTACAAAATTAAATATTTTTCAGCATGTCATAAACCACTGCCGTAGGAAGTCCCATGATGGTGTAGAAACTCCCATTTATTTTATCAATTTTTGCCATTCCCAGCCATTCCTGTATTCCGTAGCTTCCTGCTTTGTCCATCGGCTGGAATTTATCAACATAAAAATCTATCTCCTCCTCCGAAATATCCAAAAAACTCACATCCGCCACATCGGTCTGTGTCAGGATTTTATCATGAGTTTTGATGCTTACGGCAGTGTATACTTGGTGCGTTTTTCCAGAAAGTTTTCCCAGCATTTCTTTGGCTTCCTCGCTGGATTTTGGTTTTCCTAAAATTTCGTTTTCAAAAACTACCACGGTATCAGCAGTCAGAAGAATTTCAGATTTTTCCAAACTTCGGAAAGCTTTGGCTTTCAGCTCCGAAAGAAAAGCAGCAACATCACTTGCGGCGAAATTTTCGGGATAAATCTCATCACATTTTATATCAACAACTTCAAAATCAAATCCCAAAGAACCGAGTAATTCCCTGCGGCGCGGCGACTGCGAACCTAAGTATAATTTCATGTTTTTTTTGATTTATACAGAAGCGGTATCGTCTTCCTCTGTCCATTTTCCCTGCACCTTCATCACTTGTTCTATCACATCTCGCACACAGCCTTTTCCGCCATGGATAGGCGAAATATAATCGGCAATTTTCTTGATTTCTGGGACAGCATTGATGGGACAAGCACCGATAGCCGACAGCCTAAGCATATCATAATCAGGAATGTCATCTCCCATTGACAAAATCTCATCGTTTTTCAAATCGTATTTGTCTTTGAAATCTTCAAAATTTTGAAGTTTGTAGCTGGATTTTGGGTAATAATCCGTTATCCCTAAATAATTGAGCCTGTGTTTCACCATCGGGTCGCTTCCTCCTGTGATACAAGCGATTCTGTAGCCAGCTTTTATGGCTTTGGTCACAGCATAGCCGTCCAAGACATTCATCGTGCGGCTCATGCTTCCATCTGGCATCAGAACGATGCTTCCATCCGTGAAAACGCCATCTACATCAAATACGAAAGCTTTTATAGCTTTTAATTTTGATTTATAACTCATACATTTTTTTTATCGATTGGTTCATTGTTTTATAAATTTCTCTCTGTTCATCGCTTTCTAAGAGAGTTTCATGCATTTGCAATATTTTTTGGTCGTTCCTTCTGGCAGGCCCTGTCTGGGCATCTTTTGGGTTGATGAAATGGATTTTATCAACGGTTTCTTCTATCAGCGGAAGAAAATACTCAAAAGGAATGTCTTGGCTGTCAGAAATTTCTTTTGCTCTGGCAAAGAGATGATTGACAAAATTACAAGAAAAAACGGCAGTGAGATGAATGTATTTTCTTTTTTCATCATCTACAAACATCGCATTTGAAGAAATTTTTTTGGCTAAATTCATCAAAATTTCCTTGTCGTTTTCATTTTCAGCATCGATGAAAAACGGAATTTTAGAATAGTCCAGTTTTTTCTCCTTTGAAAAAGTCTGCAAAGGATAGAAGCTCGCCTTTCGGTATTCTCCAGCCAGAATTTCCATTCGGGTAGAGCCAGAAGTGTGGGCTACGAGGCTGTTTTTGTTCGTGATGATTTTGGAAACTTCACTGATGGCATCATCTTTCACCGCGATGATGTATAAATCCGCAGGTTCTAAACGCTCCGTAGAATACGAAATCCCAAGCTCGGAGGAGATTTTCTCCAAACTTGCCTCATTCCTGCCAAAAAGTTGGTTTACAGAAATTTGGTTTTCCGTAAAAGCTTTCGCCAGATGGTAGGCAACATTCCCAGAACCGATAATAACTATTTGCATTCCACAAAAATAAGAGAAAATTTTGTGAAAAGATTGTTTTTAAGAAATATCTTTGTAAGGTTAAATAGAATAAGTGAAAAAATCTAAAAAATGAGAAAAATACTATTGTTTTTTATATGTATGTCTTGTATTAAGCTAAATAAAACCGAAAATAATATATATACGGACATAAAAAAGCTTGAAAAATATATAAATCTTCCTGTTGCCATTCAAAAAGTAGAATATGAAATATCCAAAACGAAACTTGGGGAACTCAGCCAAGATTGTAGCCAAATTATTGAGATATATGCAGTAATAAATTTTCAAACCAAGATTATAAAACAATTTTCAAATCTGCTGATAAGAAGCATAACTATCCTTTAATAGTGAAAAAAGAAGATTGTAGAGATTGGTATCCTCCTTATGTGAAGAAATATTTTGTGAAAGACAGCAACGAATTATTCAAAATAAATTCTGCTGTTTATGAAGAAAATAATTTTTTAAAAGAAAATACAAAAGGAAACCTTATATTCTTTCCTGTTGAAAACAATACAATCTGTTGCATCGTGTCTATTTGTGAAAAATAAATTCTAATTTTGTATAATCCTAAAAAACAATGAAAACCACAGAACTGAACAAAATAATAAAAGAAATAAAATTCACAGATAAGTTTATTAAAAAAGGAAGATTGGCTTACTACATAATAAAAGATAAGTCTGGAGCAGCTATTTTAATAGGATTTTATTTAGATTCATCAGTAGACAAAGACGCTTTTTTCTTACAATACTTTGTCCAGTGTTTATATGTTCCGTTTTCAACATATAATTTCAGTTTAGGTGAGAGAATAGGAA
>CAUQHD010000108.1:0-5347 GCA_963517805.1 uncultured Flavobacteriaceae bacterium
AATCGTTTATGATGTTTATTTTGAAGATGGTACAAAAGCAGAATTTAGCAGCAATGGAAATATCATAGAAGTGAAAAGCTACAGCGGCGTTCCTTCTTCTGTAGTTCCTTCTAAGGTTCAGGCTTATGTGAGGAAATATTATCCAAAGAATAAAATAGTACACTGGGAAAAAGAGTGGAATAAACAAAAAGTAGAACTTGATAACGATTTAGACCTTGAGTTTACGCTAAAAGGAGATTTCCTTAGAATAGACGATTAGAGTTAGATTTTGAATTCGTTACTCATAGCACTTTCTTTTTTAAATTAAATTTTTTAATTTTGCAAAGAAAGTGCTATGTCTATTTATGATAAAATTGTAGAGACAGCCATCACTTTCGATGATGTGCTTCTAGTTCCTTCTTATTCAGAAGTTTTACCTAATCAGGTTTCTTTAAAATCCAGACTTTCGGATAAAATAACCCTAAATGTTCCTATCGTTTCTGCGGCAATGGATACCGTGACAGAGGCTGATATGGCGATTGCTCTTGCAAGAGTTGGCGGACTGGGGTTCATTCACAAAAACATGCCCATAGAGGAGCAGGCTTCCCAAGTTAATCAAGTAAAGCGCTCCGAAAACGGGATGATAGCTAATCCTGTTACTCTTTCTAAAGACCATACTCTTGCAGAGGCGAAGGCTCTTATGGCTCAATTCAAAATTTCTGGACTTCCAGTGGTGGATGAAGAGCATAAGCTCATTGGGATAATCACTAATAGAGATGTCAAATATCAAGAGAACCTCTCTGTGAAAGTAGAGGAGCTTATGACCAAAGAAAATCTCATCGTTTCTAATGAAGAAGTTAATTTAGAAAAAGCAAAAGAAATTCTACTGAAAAACAGAGTAGAAAAACTTCCTATCGTAGATAAAAATAATAAACTTATAGGTCTGATTACCATTAAAGATATAGATAATCAACTAGAATATCCGAATGCAAACAAAGATAAATCAGGAAGGCTGATAGTGGGAGCGGGTGTAGGAATCGGAGTTGATACCATTGAGCGTGTTTCTGCATTGGTGGAAGCAGGCGTGGATATTATCGCGGTGGATTCCGCACACGGACACTCCAAAGGAGTTTTGGATAAAATAAAAGAAATCAGACAAAATTTCCCTGATTTGGATATTGTTGGAGGAAATATTGTAACTGCTGAGGCAGCAGAAGATTTGATAAAAGCAGGAGCAAATGTGCTAAAAGTAGGTGTAGGGCCTGGTTCTATCTGTACTACAAGAGTGGTAGCAGGAGTAGGAGTTCCGCAGCTGTCTGCTATATATAATGTATACGAAGTTGCTAAAAAACACAATGTAGCGATCATTGCTGATGGAGGTATCAAACTTTCAGGGGATATAGTGAAGGCTATCGCAAGCGGCGCGGGTGCTGTGATGCTCGGTTCTCTATTGGCAGGAACGGATGAATCACCAGGGGAAGAAATCATTTTCCAAGGAAGAAAATTCAAATCATACCAAGGAATGGGGTCGCTTTCTGCAATGAAGAGAGGAGGTAAAGAAAGATATTTCCAGTCTGAAGCAAAAAAATTCGTTCCAGAAGGAATAGAAGGGCGAGTTCCATACAAAGGAAAGTTAGAGGATGTTATCTTCCAGCTTACAGGAGGTCTGAGAGCAGGAATGGGCTATTGTGGAGCGAAAGATATTGTAACACTACAGCAGGATTCTAAAATGGTAAGAATTACAGGTTCCGGACTTAAAGAATCCCATCCTCATGATGTGATTATTACACAAGAAGCACCAAATTATTCTTTATAAAGGTCAAAAACCCTATATTTTGTTAAAAAATGGTTAAAAAGAACGCTGAAAAAGCATCATTTAGTAACACTAAATTTAAAAATAACACATTTTGTGTTATTTTTTTTTATTTAATAATATTATTTTACGAAAAAACGGCTTTTTATAAAG
This sequence comes from uncultured Flavobacteriaceae bacterium, assembly GCA_963517805.1. Taxonomy (GTDB): domain Bacteria; phylum Bacteroidota; class Bacteroidia; order Flavobacteriales; family Weeksellaceae; genus JABCPE02. Next base: position 1,946 of record CAUQHD010000108.1, read on the forward strand.
AATTAAGAAATATGTTAAATATCATAAACTAAAAAATGAAAAAAATATTGTAATGTCATAAATAATCTCTACATTTGTTACATCAAAAAAGGATAAGAAAGTTTAGTCCAAATGAAAAGAACAAAAATTCATAAAGTAGTATTTCAAATGTTGGTTGTAATGGTCGTGACTAGTTCATTACAGATGCTTTTGAAAAATGGTTCTGCCACAAAAGGAGGGAACACTATGGGGACTAAAAAAATATCCTTAACTGATATTACAGAAGGAGATGACTCCAAAGAAGGAGTAATAAAAGTTAAATACTTTGATGATGATGGAGCGGATAAAATATTTGAAAATAATAATAACATAATTCTAAACACTATAAATAGTCAGCATATATCCTTTAATTCTCAATCTGCTGAATATTCAAAGCCTCAATTATTCTTACTTTACCGATCTTTGAAAGTAGATTGCTAGATTCTTTTTGGGATATATCTTGAAAAGGGTTTAGAGAAGTAAAGATTTGTAAAATGCACGAGATTTATTTAGTCAAAAATATTTTTGACAGAATACAGGAGGAATTTCCAGAAAAATATGAAGATGTTTCAAGTGTTCATTTAAAGGTGGGGTTACTGAGTAATGTTCAACCTATCCTTATCCAGAATGCTTATAAAGCCTATGTGATGGAGTGTCCAGAGTTTTATCATACAGAGTTGGTAGTAGATGTGCTTCCTGTACTGATAAAATGTGAAGAATGCGGAGAAGTCACGGAAGTAAAACAGAATAAATTTGTATGTGGCAATTGTGGGCATCCTACAAGGAACATAATACAAGGAGAGGAGTTATATATTAATGAAATAAATTTTAGGAAAAATGAGTGAAGTTAAACCAAAATCATCAAGACTTACAGCGGGAAGCATAGATACAGAGCATGTATCACTTAACTTGCTGAAAGCAAACGATTTTGTTGCGGGAACAATTCGTGAAAAATTAAAAGATATATTAGTAATTAATGTTTGTTCTTCGCCAGGGAGTGGAAAAACTACTCTAATGCAGAAGACAGGAGAGTTACTAAAAGGAAAAGCAAAAATGTCTGTATTAGTGGGGGATCCAGAAACAGACAGAGATGCACAAAGAATGAAGGATGTAGGAATAGATGCCCTTCAGATCGTGACAGGAGGGATGTGCCACATAGAAGCACAGATGATTCTACAGGCAATAGACCATATGGATCTTAGCAACACAGATGTATTGTTCATTGAAAATGTAGGAAACCTAATGTGCCCATCTTCTTTTGACTTAGGTGAGGATTACAGAGTAACATTGATAGCTGTAACAGAGGGAGATGATAAACCAAGTAAATATCCTAAAATGTTCTTAACAAGTGAGTTGATGCTTGTTTCTAAAACAGATTTACTTCCATATCTTCCGTTCTCAGTGGATGCAGTAACAAAAGATGCAAGAAGCGTGAACCCTGATATTGAGGTAATGGAAATCTCAACTCTTACAGATGTTGGCATGGAGAATTGGGTAAATTGGATTCTAGCAAAAATCAAAGAAAAGAAAGAAGCTAAGAAATAACAGAAACGAAAATAAATAACAGATTCTAAATTATAACAATTAAAACAGAAAATTATGAAATTGATTAAAACAACGCTTGTTGGGATAGGACAAATCTTCCTACAAGATAATGGTTGGTCTGGATTGCTAATTACAATCGGTATGTTTTTTAGCCACTGGACATTAGGTGTAACTTGCTTCCTAGGAGCATTGATAGGAACGCTTACAGCAAAAGCATTAAAAGCTAAAGATGCAGACATAGAGTTTGGTCTTTATGGATTCAACGCAAGTTTGGCTTACATGTGTGTAATGTTCACATTTGCAACTAACGATGCTCATGCAACATTGAATGGTGCAAATCCAATCCTTTGGGTTCTTGGAGCAGTAGCAGCAGTGATAGCAACAGTGATTATGCATATTTTTGTAACTAAAGGATGGACTGCATTTACATTCCCATTCGTAGTAACATGTTGGGTTCTTTGCTGGGCATTTGCTAAATACAATGTTTTAGGATTAGAACAAACTACACCAGCATTACCTGATTACACAGGAACAGTAGATGCTATTACAACTCCATTCTACGGTTGGGCAGAAGTAAACTTCGGTGCTAATTTCCTTACAGGAGTGTTCATCTTCTTAGGATTGGCAATCAGCTCACCTTCTGTAGCGATGTGGGGAACAGCAGCTGCAACATTGGGAGGATTATTCGCTCACTATGTACTTGGAATAGATGCCAATGTATTAGCAAATGGGCTTTATTCATTCTCTCCTATCTTGGTAGCGTGTGCGTTCGTGACAAAATCAGGAGTTTCAAGAGCAGACTTTGTTTACATCGTTGTAGGAGTTCTTTTAGCAGTGTTAATCCACTACGGAGTTAGTCAGTTTATGGCAACTTACACTATTGGTTTCATCGTAGCAACTTGGATTATGGAAGCTGTTCAAAAAGCAGTGAACAAATCAAACCCAAATACTGAGGAATTAGTAAAATCATTAAATCCTTAATAAAAAAAGAAAATATTCAAAACCTGTGTTTTGATATTGTATAATAACTTAATATTAACATTTTAAATTTTTAATTATGCATTTAGTACCTAGAGAAACTGAGAAGCTAATGCTTTATCTAGCTGGTAAAGTGGCTGAAGACAGAAAAAACAGAGGGTTGAAACTTAACCACCCTGAAACAGTAGCGTATATCGCTCACAAATTAATTGAAGGTGCAAGAGAAGGAAAATCTGTAGCTCAATTAATGCAAGAAGGAACTACATACTTGAGTCGTCAAGATGTAATGGATGGAGTTGCTGAAATGATCCACGATGTGCAAATCGAAGCAACTTTCCCTGACGGAACAAAATTGGTAACAGTACACCACCCAATCCACTAATTTAAACTTCAAAAAATTAAAGTTATGAGTAATAATAAATATGTAGTTCCAGGAGAATACATCTTAGCTTCTGGTGACATCGAATACAACGCTGGTAAAAAAGTTCTTAAACTTAAAGTTACTAACACAGGAGACAGACCAATCCAAGTAGGATCTCACTTCCACTTCGCTGAAACTAACTCTGCACTTCAGTTTGACAGAAAAGCAGCTGAAGGTCACAGATTGAATGTTCCTGCAGGTCTTGCACAAAGATTTGAACCAGGTGAATCTAAAGAAGTAGAGTTGATTCCTTACGGTGGAGCTAAATCAGTAAGAGGATTTAGCCTTAGACACTTAGAAAGAAACAAAGAGGCTCTTAATTCACTAAAAAAATAATTATTAACTATTAAAATTTAAAATCATGGCTAAATTAGATAGACAAAAATATGCCTCAATGTATGGACCAACAGTTGGGGACAAAATTAGACTAGCAGATACAG
>CAUQHD010000109.1:0-5320 GCA_963517805.1 uncultured Flavobacteriaceae bacterium
CTATAGATGTGGCTGTGATAGGTTCGGAGGTGGTTGCAGGTTCCTATAGAGGTGGTCGTGATAGGTTCAAAGGTGGTTGCAGGTGCCTATTAAGGTGGTCGCGATAGGTTCGGAGGTGGTTGCAGGTACCTATAGAGGTAGTCGTGATAGGTTCGGAGGTGGTTGCAGGTGCCTATTGGGGTGGTTGTGATAGGCTCGGAGAGGGTATTTAGCTGGTTTTGGGAAAATTTTGTAGCTTTGGAGTCCTCGGTAGATTAAGAAAATAGAGAAAAAATTAGGTTTAAATTTAATAAATGAAAGTAACGGAACACATAGAAAAAGCCAATGGCAAGACACTTTTTTCGTTTGAGATTTTGCCGCCACTTAAAGGACAGAATATCAATTTGTTTTTTGATGCCATAGACCCTCTTTTGGAGCACGCACCTAATTTTATCAATGTAACTTACCACAGAGAAGAATACGAATATGTAGAGCATGAAAACGGGCTGCTGGAAAGGAGAGTGGTGAGAAAACGCCCAGGAACAGTGGGGATTTGCGCGGCGATACAGAACAGATATCATATAGATGCTATTCCGCATATCTTGTGTGGAGGCTTTAACAGGGAGGAAACCGAGAATTTCTTGATAGACTTGGATTTCTTGGAGATAGATAATGTGATGGCTCTTCGTGGTGATGTGATGAAGTCTGAGACTTATTTTAAGCCAGAAAAAAACGGAAATGCCCACGCCTCTGAATTGGTTCATCAAATCAAACAAATGAACGATGGGGTTTATCTTGACCATAATATAGAACTGCCATCACCGACCAATTTCTGCATTGGCGTTGCGGGTTATCCAGAGAAACACATGGAGGCGGCGAGTCTGCATCAGGATATAATGAACCTGAAGAAAAAACAAGAAGCAGGAGCGGACTATGTAGTAACGCAGATGTTTTTTGATAATCAAAAATTCTTTGAATTCGTGGATAAATGCAGGGAAGAGGGCATAACTATTCCGATAATCCCAGGGCTGAAGCCTATCACGGCTAAAAGCCAGTTGAGCATGCTTCCGTATCGTTTCAAGGTGGATTTACCAGATGATTTGGTGATTGAAATTACAAAATGTAAAACCGCTGCAGATGTGAAACAGGTAGGAATAGAATGGTGTACAGCCCAAAGTAAAGAGCTGAAAGAAAGGGGCGTTCCTGCACTGCATTACTATTCCATGGGACGCAGCGAAGGGGTGAAACAGATAGTAAATGAAGTTTTTTAAGAAAAAGTTTAAATAAGAAAGTTCAGTTTTATGGGGCTTTCTTATTTTGTGTTTAAATATTGGAAAATTATATTTATATCTAAATATAGAAGTGTTAGAGGATTTATAATTTTATGTTTAGTTTTTTTTCTTGAAAAAAATAATGTTTTTTTTGATGCGTAATGTAATTAAAATTTTATCTTTGCAACACTTAATAACATATTTATGAGCGTACTCAAATTAATTCATAATAATACTAAAACCATTGGGGATTTACCAGCTTTGTCTTTTAGGGAAAATGGAGTTTGGAAAACAAAGAGCTGGAGGGAGTTTGGAGAGGATTTAGCCCAAATTTCTAATGGTCTCAGCAGCCTTGGAATGGGGGCAGGAGACAGGCTAGCGATTTTTTCTGATAATTCCAAAGACTGGGTTTTGGTGGATTTTGCCAATCAGTCATTAGGGGCTATTACAGTGCCTATCTACGCTACAAATAGCAAGGAACAGGTGGAATTTATCCTAAGACAAACAGAAATAAAGGTAATTTTGGTAGGAGCAGAGAAGCAGCTGGAGATTGTTAGAGAAATTAAACAAAATTCAGAATTTGCTGATTTGCAGGTGATTTCTTCCATTCAGCTGGAAAATCCAACAGAGCAGGAATACTACCTTCCTAAATGGAAAGATGCTTATGATAAAGACTTTCAATACAAGGATATAGATATAAACAGCACAGCTACAATACTTTATACCTCTGGTACAACAGGGACACCGAAGGGAGTGGTTCTTACGCATAAGAATTTTTATGCTGTGATTAAAGCTCATAAAGAGTTTTTTAATATAGAGAATCTTCATAACAAGGTTTCTATGGCGTTTTTGCCGTTGAGTCATATTTTTGAGCGTGGATGGTCTACTTTCGTTTTTGCTATGGGGGGACATGTGGCAGTTTTAGACAATCCAAAAGATGTTTCTCAGGCTTTAAAAGAAGTAAAACCTTGGGCAATGTGTTCGGTGCCGAGACTTTATGAGAAAATTTATCAAGTATTGCTTAATAAAATAGAAGGTTCTAGCAGCCTGAAACAAGAATTTTTCCGAAGAGCCCTTAGAATAGGCGTAAAACACTCGGAAAGAGTAAGAAAAGGAGAGAAAATTCCGTTTTTATTAGGACTGAAATATAAATTTTATTCGGCTCTGGTCTTTAAGAAAATCAGAAACGAACTTGGTGGAAACCTCAGCTTTATGCCTGTGGGCGGAGCGATGCTGAAAAAAGAAATTTCGGAGTTTTTCGCAGCTATAGGAATGCCTATAATATTAGGATATGGACTGTCTGAGACTTGTGCTACGGTTACAGCGTATCCGAAAGTGAATTTCGTTCACGGAAGTGTGGGAGTTGCACTGCCAGGGGTTGAAATAAAAATAGGAGAAGAAAATGAGATTTTGGTGAAGTATGATGGGGTGATGAAGGAGTATTACAAAAATCCAGAGGAGACAGTGAAAGTTTTTACCGCGGATGGATATTTCCGAACAGGAGATGCTGGGCGTATCGATGAGGATGGGAATCTCTATATAGTGGATAGAATAAAGGATTTAATGAAGACTTCCAATGGGAAATACATCGCGCCACAGTCTATTGAAATTCCATTGCAGACGCATCCGAGCATTTCACAAGCGCTTGTCGTAGCCGAAGGAAAACCGTATGTGACTTCGTTCATTGTTCCTAATTTTGAGGCGCTTTCTCAGGAGTTGGCAGAGTTTAAGGATTATCTAAAATTGAACCTTGCAGAAAAAATGAAACTCTTGGAAATGCCGAATATAAAAGAGAAATTCCAAAAAATCATAGCAGAAGTGCAGAAAGGACAATCTTCCTACGAGCACATTAAAAAATTTATGCTGCTTCCAGAGGAATTTACCATCGAAAGGGGAGAGCTTACTCCTACTTTGAAAATTAAAAGAAAAGTAGTGATGGACAAGCTTCGCCACGAAATAGAGCGAATTTATAAAGATTAGTTTTAAAATATTATTTATTATTAAGAAGAACTTTTGTCAGTAATGATGAAAGTTCTTTGTATTTTTAGTCATAATTTTGTTTTTTGAAATTGATAAATAAGACAATTTGTCATTCTTCGCTTCGAAAATAGTAATGGTATAAATATTGACAAAATCAAAGTGTGAAAATTAACTAATTATTAATAAAAAAGAATATAAAATATTATGAGCAAAATTATAGGAATTGATTTAGGAACAACAAATTCATGTGTAGCAGTAATGGAGGGTAAAGACCCAGTAGTAATCCCAAATGCAGAAGGAAAAAGAACAACGCCTTCTATCGTAGCATTTACAGAGGATGGCGAAAGAAAAGTGGGTGACCCAGCTAAAAGACAGGCGGTAACGAACCCAAAGAAAACCGTTTACTCTATTAAAAGATTCATAGGAACGCAGTTCTCAAAAGATAAAGAGGAAATCTCAAGAGTTCCGTATGAAGTGGTGGCTGGACCAAATGATACTGTAAAAGTAAAAATAGACGATAGAGAATACACAACACAAGAAATCTCTGCAATGATTCTTCAAAAAATGAAGAAAACAGCTGAAGATTACCTTGGACAAGAGGTTTCAAGAGCGGTAATTACCGTGCCAGCTTACTTTAATGATGCACAAAGACAAGCAACTAAAGAAGCAGGAGAAATCGCGGGTCTTAAAGTAGAAAGAATCATCAACGAACCTACAGCAGCAGCTTTGGCTTATGGATTAGACAAAGTAGGTAAAAAAGACATGAATGTAGTAGTGTTTGACTGCGGTGGTGGTACGCATGATGTCTCTGTATTGGAGATGTATGAAGTGGATGGAAATGCTTCTTTCGAAGTGAAAGCTACGGATGGAGACACTCACCTTGGAGGAGATGACTTTGATAATGTAATCATCGACTGGATGGCGGATGAATTTAAAAATGAAGAAGGTGTAGATTTAAAAACTGACCCTATCGCACTTCAAAGATTGAAAGAAGCAGCTGAAAAAGCAAAAGTAGAGCTTTCTTCTTCTACACAAACGGAAATCAACCTTCCGTACATCACAGCTACGGCTTCTGGACCAAAACACTTGGTGAAAACTTTGACAAGAGCGAAGTTTGAACAATTGGCTCACAACCTTATCGAAAGAACGATAGAACCTTGTAAATCAGCTTTGGCTAACGCAGGAATGAGCGTTTCTGATATTGATGAAATTATCTTAGTAGGTGGTTCTACCAGAATTCCAGCAATTCAGGAAGCGGTAGAGAAATTCTTCGGAAAAGCGCCATCTAAAGGAGTAAATCCAGACGAAGTAGTGGCTATCGGTGCGGCTATCCAAGGGGGAGTTCTTACAGGAGATGTGAAAGATGTATTGCTATTAGATGTTACGCCGCTTTCTCTCGGAATCGAGACTATGGGGTCTGTATTTACAAAACTAATCGAAGCGAATACAACTATCCCTACAAGAAAATCAGAGGTGTTCTCTACAGCGGCGGACAATCAGCCAGCGGTTACCATCAGAGTAGGACAAGGTGAGAGACCAATGTTTAACGACAATAAAGAAATCGGTAGATTTGATTTGGTAGATATTCCACCAGCGCCAAGAGGTGTTCCACAAATTGAAGTAACTTTCGATATAGATGCTAACGGTATCCTTAGCGTTTCTGCAAAGGACAAAGGAACAGGAAAAGAGCAGTCTATCAAGATTCAGGCAAGCTCTGGACTTTCTGAAGCGGAAATCGAAAGAATGAAAAAAGAAGCTGAAGAAAACGCTTCTGCCGATGCGAAGAAAAAAGAAGATGCAGAAGTAATAAACAAAGCTGATGGACTGATTTTCCAAACTGAAAAACAGCTGAAAGAATTTGGAGACAAACTTTCTGCAGACAAAAAAGCTGGAATAGAAACAGCATTAGCAGAGTTGAAAACATCTTACGAAACGAAAAATGTAGAAGTTATCAAGCCTAAAACAGAAGCATTAGATGCAGCATGGATGGCAGCTTCTGAAGAGCTCTACAAAGCCCAAGCCGAAGCACAGCCAAATGCAGGTGCAGCAGGCGGTCAGCAGCAAGGCGGAGACAATGTCCAAGATGCTGA
>CAUQHD010000110.1:0-5106 GCA_963517805.1 uncultured Flavobacteriaceae bacterium
CAGCAGTGTTTTTTATAGTTAATGTTCTTGTAGGAATATCAGTATTGATTCCTACCTTCCCGCTTGTTTTGGTTGCTGCATTGGCCTCATTAATAGCCTGAGCATCAATAAGCAACCCACTTCCTAATGAAACGAATAATAATGTTCTTTTCAACATATGAATTATATTTTTATAATTAAATTCGCAAAAATAGTATTTTAAATATTTATTACAATTATTTTATCAATATTTTTTTTATATGTGCTTCATTAACAACATCTATTGCTTTGTTTAGATCGGAGCCCACTTACAATACAATAACAGAAAATAGACTTTTAAAAACCTTTATTTTATTAGTGTTTAGGGATTATTTTTCATACTTTTGTGCATTATAATATTCTTCCTATGAAAAATTTAATGCTTCTCATTTTATCCTTTTTTACCCTTATTCCTTTTGGAACAAAAGCCCAAAAAACCGCACATCCGCAGGAAAAACAATATGTCTTATTGGTTTCTTTTGATGGATTCAGGAATGATTATCCAGAGAAATTCAGCCTTCCTAATTTTCAGCAACTAAAACAAAAGTCCAGCTACTCCAAAGGGCTTATCCCAAGTTTCCCGAGCAAAACTTTTCCCAATCATTACACCATCATCACAGGAATGTACCCTGGCAGCCATGGCTTGGTGGACAATAAGTTTTTCTCTCCTTTGCTTCAGAAAATCTACTCCATCCCAGACCGCTCTGCTGTGCAAAATCCGGATTTCTACGGAGGAACACCGCTCTGGCAGTGGTTTCAGCAGCATGGCATAAAAACCGCTTCATATTTCTGGGTAGGTTCAGAAGCGCCTATACAAGGGCAGTTCCCTACTTACTATCACATTTATAACCAAAACATTCCTTATTCAAAACGAATAGATGAAGTGATGAACTGGTTCCGCCTTCCGGAAGAGGACAGACCGCAGTTCGTTACCCTTTATTTTGAATTTGTTGATAGCGCAGGACACCGCACAGGCACCAATTCAGAAGAGCTGAGAAAAGCCCTGATGGAGGCCGATGCTTTATTAGGACAAATTATCGCTGGCGTGGAACAGTCGGGACTTCCGATTACGACCATCATTACCTCCGACCATGGAATGATAGATATGACCAGCGCCAAAGACAAACTCATCTTTACCGAAGAAATAGAAGCCAAACTAAAAGATAAAGCAGATTTCATCAACAATGGAATGCACTGCCAGATTTACCTTAAAAATAAAAACGATAAAAAGACCGTATATAAAGAGCTGAAAGCTTATTTCGCGGACAAAAAAGACTTCCTGAAAGTCTACAAAAAAGAAAACACCCCGAAAAAGTGGCACTACCGCACCCACCCAAATATTGGCGACCTGCTGCTCATCACCGATGCGCCGTATTACATGGTAAAAAATGAAAAAGACCACTGGGCTTCTCAAAAAGGCATATGGGGTACGCACGGCTACGACCCCTACTCCACTCCGGAAATGCAGGCCATCTTCTACGCTTTCGGAAAAAGAATAAAGGAAAACAACCAGATTTCCCACTTTGAGAATATTCACATCTATCCTCTTATCACCTCTCTTTTAGGGATAGAAAACCCGAAAAATATAGACGGAAAAAGAAAAGTCTTGGCTCCTATTATTAAGAAATAGAAGTTATATTTTCTCCACTAAGATTTTATCACAGACCATTTTACTCAGCGTTTCGTTCTTCCCAATACCGAAGGAAACGCTCATGGAATGGTCATATGCTTCTACTTTCAGGATTTTAATCTTAGTGTTCAGCTGTAACTCTCTTTGGCTGAGATAAGTAAGGAACGAGTCCGAAGATTCAGTTACCGAAGCAAGAACAACCTCATCCCCAGCCTTGCATTCACTGAGTTTCATAAGGTTCTGCTGAATGATATTTCCATCCTTGTCTGGTATGGGCTCTCCGTGGGGGTCTATTTTAGGATAGTTGAGCAGTTCATCCATTTTATCAAAAAATAATTCGGAATGGATATGCTCCAGCTGCTCCGCTATCTGATGCACAACTTCCCAGCCGAAACCCATCTTATGCACCAAAAACATCTCGGTAAGGCGGTGTTTCCTTACGATGAGCGCCGCTTCTTTCTTTCCTAAATCCGTGAGAATGATGGGTTTATAACTTTCATAAATAACCCAGTTTTTCTGCACAAATTTCTTCATCATGCTGTTTACGCTGGGCATTTTAATACCGAGAAGCCTGCTCAGTTCATTTACTGTAAATGTATTTTTATCATCTATGAGATGAAAAATAGCTTTCAGGTAGTTTTCTTCGGAAAGGGATTTCATGTTAAAGTTAGAATAAATACTCAGCAAAACTAACAATTTTGAATTTATTTTCCGCCTGCCAAATCACTTTTTTTAAAATAACTTGCTAAAAATCTCTATATTTACGCTTTCTAAACCTATTGTAATGATTACAGGAGAGATTTTGAATACAGAGAATGTTTTATTCGCGTTTGGACTTACCCTTTTAGCCGGCCTTGCTACAGGAATTGGAAGTGCAATATCCTTAGTCTCAAGGACAATCAATCCTAAATTTTTAGCTGGATCTTTGGGATTTTCTGCTGGCGTGATGATTTATGTCTCGTTTGTGGATATATTTATAAAAGCAAAAGATTCGCTGACTGCTGTCTACGGAGATAAGCTGGGCAACATCTACACCGTTATTTCTTTCTTTGTCGGCATCGGACTTATTGCATTGATTGATAAATTCATCCCTTCTTTTGAAAATCCGCACGAAATTAAAAATACAAAGAAAAAAACATGGAGCTCCCACAGTGACAAGCGGCTGCTGCGCATGGGAATGTTCTCTGCTTTAGCAATTGCAATACACAACTTCCCCGAAGGACTTGCTACTTTTACAGGAGCTCTTTCTGATCCTGCCCTTGGAGTAAGTATCACGGTTGCTATCGCTATCCACAATATCCCCGAAGGAATTACAGTAGCTATCCCAATTTATTATGCAACAAAAAGCCGAAAAAAAGCATTTTGGCTTTCGTTTCTATCTGGTTTGGCAGAGCCGGTGGGAGCGATTTTAGGTTATTTTCTTTTGCAAAGTTTCTTTAATGCTTCTACTTTCGGAATTATTTTTGCCAGTGTGGCGGGTATAATGGTTTACATTTCCCTTGATGAACTACTGCCTACCGCTGAAGAATACGGAGAACATCACATTGCCATAGGCGGCTTGGTTGCGGGAATGGCAGTAATGGCAGTCAGCCTTTTACTATTTATTTAAAAATTGTTTTTTAAAATTAACCTTTCATAAAATGACAAACTGGATACAAGCTGCAAGGCTGAGAACACTTCCATTATCTATTAGCGGAATTATCATCGGTTCATTTACAGCCCGCTGGCGATTGCTCTCCGAGGGAAACAAGTGGGACTGGCAGATTTTTGCTCTTGCAATGCTGGTCACTATTCTATACCAGATACTTTCTAACTTTGCCAATGACTACGGCGACGGCATAAAAGGAACCGACCGCCTACGAACCAAAAATGCAGAAATCCGCATGGTAGCTTCTGGGAAGATTTCCGCGCAAAAGATGAAATCGGCTGTCATCATCACTGCTGGACTATCTCTTTTGGTGACTATCACACTACTTTATAAAGCCCTTATTCCCAATTATTTATCCGAATTTTTCATCTTCTTAGGCTTAGGTGTTTTATGTATTTTGGCTGCGATAGGCTATACCATTGGCAAAAATTCTTACGGTTATATGGGCTTGGGCGATGTGATGGTGTTTATCTTTTTTGGAATTGTTTCAGTGGGCGGAAGTTATTTTCTCTTTACCAAAACTTGGAGTTGGGATATTCTGCTTCCCGCATCCGCAGTGGGCATGCTCTCTACAGCCGTACTGAACCTAAATAAAATGGGGGATATGGAAAGCGACCGCCTCTCCAGAAAAAAAACTTTTGCCCTCAGAATAGGTTTCAGAAATGCGATGATTTATCAAATAGTACTGATGCAGCTGCCTCTCATCTTTATCCTTATATTCTTGATGATGAACAATTTGCACATAAAAAAAGGCTATTATCCATTCATCGTGATGATTATGTTTTTCCCAATGACCGCTCTCCGCAGGAAAATCATGCAGACCAAAGACCCAAAAGAATTAGACCCTTTTCTGAAACAAACCGCAATAATAACATTGACAACCGCCATTTTACTCGCCTGTGGATTGAACTTTTTTTAAACTCATCTTTAACGGAAAAATAAAACATTCATTGTCAAGGTTTTGTAACTTTGACAATGATTTTTTGTAACGAAAAAAATATTTCCTGCACTAATGTGGGTATAAAATGCATTTTATAAAAGTTAGAGTTTAAATAATTAAAATCAAGACAAATGAAAACAAGTCAAAATAAAAAAGATTTAGCGGAGATGATTACCAAGAGAAAGGATTTATTTTGGGCTGGTTTTTCTTTGATAAACTTTTAAAAAGCATTTTATGAAAGCCGAACAGCAGCAGGAGTTTATCAAGCAACTGAATGAAAACCAGAGGATAATCCATAAGATTTGTAAAATCTATATGGACAATCCCAGCGACCACGAAGACCTTTTTCAGGAGATTGTAATTCAGCTTTGGAAAGCCTATCCTAATTTCCGTGGAGAAGCCAAATTTTCCACTTGGGCTTACCGCATTGGGCTGAATACCGCACTAGCACTATTCCGAAAGCGAAAAAGAGATGTCCCTGCGGACTCTATGGAGATTCTTCCCGAGATAAAAATAGCGGAAGAAAACGATGACCAGACCGCACAGATACAGGCGATGTATGATGCTATACACCAGCTGTCCGATGTGGAAAAAGCCCTCATCATGATGTATCTGGATGACAAGCCCTACCGAGAAATTTCCGAAATATTGGGCATAACGGAAGGAAACGCCCGAGTGAAAATGAACCGTGCAAAAGAAAAACTAAAAACCCTCATCAAAAAATAAGGCTATGGACGAATTAGAATTGCTAAAAAAAGACTGGAAAGAAAATAAATCTGATGATTTTAAAAATTATACAGAAAAAGAACTTTTCGCAATGACCAAAAAAAGGTCTGTTTCCATCGCAAAATGGGTGTTTATCATTGCTTT
>CAUQHD010000111.1:0-5044 GCA_963517805.1 uncultured Flavobacteriaceae bacterium
GGCTCAATAAGAAATATGAAGCGTGGATTGACAGCTACAAAGAAGGAAAACTGCTTGTTATAGATGTGAATGATTTAGATTTTGTAGAAAAGAAAGAGGATTTCGGGTATATTTTGGATAGAATAGATGCCGAGCTGAATGGGCTTTTTTAACAAAAAACTCTCAATCTGAGAGTTTTTTGTTTTTTAAATGATTTTTGCTTCTTTTAAAATTAGTTCAATATTTTTAAAAGTATTTGGGAGAACATCTGAGAGGATTTCATCTTTGGATTTCCATTCCACTTTCGTGATGCCTTCTTCGGTTTGTGGGATAAGTTCTTTGCTGTCAGTACTTTTCATCAGATACCAAAAAGTAGTTTTTAGAATCTGAGCATTGTTTTCTCTTTCCTTGTAGGTGTGATAAGTGGCTCCTACGAAATTCTGTAATTTCAGATTTTCTATTCCTGTTTCTTCTTCTACTTCCCTTATAGCCGCGTGTTCAAGGGATTCGTTAGGTTCTAGTTTTCCTTTTGGTAAATCCCATTTTCCCAGTCTGTAGATGAAGAGAACTTTGTTTTCATCGTTTTTCATGATGCCGCCCGCTGCTTCTATATTGGTGAAAGAATCATGGAAATCATCCCAAATTTTATCAGGGTCTTCGCCGTAGAGGTTTACAGATTTACACGAAGAGTTTTCCAAGATATCCAGAGCCATTTCTATGGTTGCAAAATCCTCATAAGTGATATTTTTTTCATCATCATTAGGAAGATTATTGATGGATAATTTTTTTTCATTGATAAAAACTTTATACATTTGCTGAATCTTTGAAGTTAATATTGCAAAAATATAAAAAATGAAATTAGAAGGAAGAAAAGTAATGGTAAATAAATCTACAAAAGATTTATTTGAAATGCTGAAAAAACCTGAAGACTATAAACATCTGATGCCAGAAAGTTTAGTTTCTTTTGAAACGACAGAAAATGGCTTTAAGTTCGGACTAAAAGGAATGCCCGAAATCGCACTGAAAATTTCAGAAATGGTAGAGGACAAGAAGGTGGTGCTTACATCAGGAAATCCTTCCTTGGATTTCGCTCTGACAGGGCAGATGGATGCAGTTTCTGAAAATAAATCCGAAGTTCAAATATTATTCGAAGGGCAGTTTAATCCATTTATTAAAATGATGATAGAGAAGCCGTTACAAAGTTTTATCGATAACCTTACTGATAAAATCGAAGGATTATAATGGATGAATTCTCAGGAGGGAAGTAAATATAGAGCGCAGCATTTACCTGTTTTTCTAAACATGGTAGACAGAAAAATCCTCATCGTCGGCGGTGGGGAATTGGCGTTTGAGCAGGTGCTTTATATCCTTGAAAATGCTCCCAATTCTGAAATTCTGGTGGTTGGGGAACAAATAGATGATAGGATAGAGGAACTCAGAGAGGTCTGTGCTAATTTGTCTATTGCTCAAAAAACTTTTGAAAAAACGGATTTAGAAAATCAAGAATTGGTTTTCATTACTTTAAAAGATACTTTACAAACCAAACAAATAACCAAAGAAGCTAAAGATAGAGGAATCCTCACAAATGCGCCTCTTTATCCAGAATATAACGATTTTTATGTTCAGGCAGATAATGTTCAACCAACTGATATTCAGAACTATGCAGGAAGTCATTGGAAGAAGATTGCATTTACAAGTATTGCGGCTTTCTTTATTCTGATACTGGGGAATATTTTAAATTTATTTATTTCTTATGATGAATTTTCAACAGGAATAAAATGGCTGGTAGGAGAAATAGACGGGCTGTTTTATTGGATGATTCTCATAGGTTTCGTGGCACAGCTTATAGATGGGCTTCTGGGGATGGGCTATGGGCTTACTTCTACGGCGGCTTTGCTTAGTGCGGGCGTTCCGCTTCCAGCCATTAGTGGTAGTATCCATACAGCGGAGATGTTTTCTAGTGGGGCATCTGGGCTAAGTCATTATAAATTTGGGAATGTGAATAAAAAACTGCTCAAATTCCTAATTATCCCAGGGGTGATAGGTGCGGTTTCAGGTGCGGTTTTATTGTCCATGTTTAGTTTGGAATATACTCATATTATTAAGCCGATACTTGCATTTTACACCTTTTTACTTGGGGTGAGAATTTTAGTAAGGGTTTTTGGAAAGAAAAAAGAAACTAAAAAACTGAAAAATGTAGGCTGGCTGGCGTTTTTTGGTGGTTTTTTGGATTCTTTTGCAGGTGGAGGCTGGGGGCCTTTGGTGACGACAACGCTTATTTCAAAAGGAAAAACGCCAAGATTTGTGATTGGAACAGTCAGTTTATCAGAGTTTTTCATTACATTTGCTAGTGCGCTTACATTTTTTGCTTTTTTAGGGCTGAGCCATTGGCAGGTTATTTTGGGGTTGGTTCTCGGTGGAATGTTGGCAGCGCCTTTAGCAGCAAAATTGGCAGGAAAACTACCTACAAAAGCCATGTTTATAGGCGTGGGAGTGCTGGTCATTCTTTGGTCACTTAATATATTAGTTAAATCGATTTTATAAAAAATAAAACAACAATGCCGAATCCTCTTTTTTATGCTAAAATTCTCCTTTTTGGGGAGTATGGGATTATCGAAAATTCTCAGGGATTGACCCTACCATACAGCTTTTATAAAGGCTGTTTCAAGTTTTCTGCTCTGGAATCAGAGTTTGAAAAAAAATCTAATGAATCTCTGAAAAAATATTGGGAATATTTAGCAAAATTAGAACTTCCAGAGCAGTTCAGATTAGATTTATCAGCTTTAAAGAAAGATATTGAAAACGGATTGTTTTTCGATTCTAATATTCCGCAAGGATATGGCGTGGGGAGTTCTGGAGCTTTGGTAGCGGCTATTTATGACCGATATTCCGTAGTTCAGCATAAACCCGAAGAAATCGGGAAAAACGAATTGAAGGAACTGAAAAAAGTTTTCGGAGAGCTGGAAAGTTTTTTCCACGGCAAAAGTTCAGGGATAGACCCACTAATCTGCTACATGAACCTGCCTATTTTGATAGAAAACAAGGAAAATGTGGGCAGAGTGGAAATTCCAGAAGAAAACGAAGGAAAAGGCGCGATTTTCCTTATCGATTCTGGCGTAGTGGGAGAAACAGGGCCTATGGTTCAGATTTTCTTTGAAAAATTAAAAAACGAAGGATTTAGAAAAACCCTGAAAGAGGAGTTTATCAAGTATAATAATGCCTGCATTCAGTCCTTTTTGAATAAGGAAATGACGCCGTTTTTTAAGAACATGAAAGCCCTTTCTAAATGGGCGTATGAGCATTTCCGACCGATGATTCCAGATAGTGTTTTCAACGCATGGAAAAAGGGTCTGGATACCAATGCTTACTATCTCAAACTCTGTGGTAGTGGTGGCGGAGGCTATATTTTAGGCTTTACTAAGGATTATCAGAAGGCTGAAAAAATGCTGAAAGGTTTTCATAAAGAGGTGATTTACAGATTTTAAACAATTTCTGAATGAAAAACCTTTTTCTTCATAGGGCGATGCAGTTTGTCAGTCTGCTTTTGGGAGTGAGGATTTTTAGGCTGGTTTTTCTTACTTTTTCGCTTTATGTTTTCACTTTTTTTATAATTAAAACCGTTGATTTTACAGATGTTAAAATTCATGGAATTATCTTTTGTTCCTTGATGAGCATCGCGGCTGGCGGGCTGATAAATCAGTTTTATGATGAGGAAAAGGATAAAATCATTAAGCCTTTTCGTGCTAGGTTGCAGGCTTTTCTGAAGAAGAAATATTTCCTTTATTTTTATCTTATTTTGAATATTTTATCGCTGGGAATTTCATTGTGTCTTTCTTGGCGAATATTTTTGTATTTTATTGTTTATCAGTTTTTTATTTGGTTTTACAGCCATAAACTGAGCAAGATTTTACTAATAAATAATTTCACCTATGTGCTGCTCTCTGTTTATCCGTTTTTTGGAGTTTTAGTTTATTATCAGTACTTTACAATAGGGATTTTTCTCTTGTCGGCGTTTTTATTCTTGTTCCTGCTGAGTATGGATATTATAAAGGATCTGCTCAGTAGGGAGGCAGATGAAGCCCTTGGATATCAGACTTTTCCGATAGTCTATGGCATTGAAAAAACATCTAAACTTGTGCAGAAACTGCTTTTATCGGCAGGTTTTCTTGCATTGTTTATATTGACAAATCAGGATTTGGGTCTGCATTCGTATTATTTTGGAGCTACAATTGTTTTCCTTGTTTTTGTTTTATTTTTATTAAAAAATAAGAGCAAGAAAAATTATTTTGCAATATCTATTTTGCTGAAAGTATGGATTTTTGTAGGAGTTGTTTCTATGCTGGTAAGTGCAGTTTTTGTTTAAAACATTTTGAGTTTTCGTAGATTTTTTATTAAATCTTTGATAGCACCTTTTGTTCCTACTTTTATAGAGTTTTCGGCTTTTCCTATGAGTCTGGCGTTGCCTTTGTAGGTATCGTATTGGTTCTCCATTATCAGATTTCCGTCGCTGTCATAGAGTTTTAGGCTTACTAGTACTTGATTAGAAAACACATATTTACCGATACCTACTTTGAAATATTTAACTTTTGGAACGATTATGGCTTCGGCATTGTTATTCTTTCCAACTTCCTTAATGTACTCAGTATCAACATTATCATAGTCCATAGAACTGTCCATTTGAACGGTTTTTATGTTGCCGCTATAAAGGCTCATTTGGTCAGTTACAGCACTGAAAAATGCTTGGTTTGTCGGAGGTTTTATTTCTTCTATTTCAGGGAAAACAGCGGGCTGGAAGTAGATTATTTTCTTTATTTTACCTAATTTATAATCAGGTTTGTAGCCTAATAATTTACTCCCAAAACTAGAACAGCCAGCCAAAACAAGCCCAGCTGCGATGCCCAATAGTATAAATTTTTTCCGATTCATATTCCGCACAAAGATAATTTAATTTATTTACTAAAAATTAGTATAAAAAATTTTTTATTCTAAAAATAATTTTTACATTTGCAGCCTCATACATAATAATCATTTAAATAATATTGGAATGTATCTAACAAAAGAAGTA
>CAUQHD010000112.1:0-5036 GCA_963517805.1 uncultured Flavobacteriaceae bacterium
GCATAAGGGCTTCTGCTTCTTGGAAATTTTTGTTCATTTTCCAGTTTCCAGCGACAATGTTTTTTCTCATAATTATTTACTCGTTATTACTTGTTTTTACATTTTTATTTTCAAAGAAAATGCTTTTTATATAGTATGTTTTCACATTTTTGCCTCTTTTTTTGGCAGGGATGAACTTTGGCAGGAGGCTGATAATTCTTTCCGCTTCTTTTTTGAGCGTTTCGTTTTCACTTCTGCTGAAAAGCACCTCCACTTCGCCTGTTTTATCAATCCTGAAAGCTACATACACTTTATACACTTTGCTTTTTTCGGCATCAATATTATTTGGGTTAAAATGTATCTTCACATGCTGTTCCAGTTGGTCTTGGAAGCATTTTCTCTTGTTAATATTATCCTTGCATACCTCAAAAATGGGCGGTTCATCTACTTGTATAATGAGATAATCTCTGCTTTCATCCAGTTCCTCATCCAGTTCCTCATCAGCTTTGGGAAGCTTGCAATGTGGAAGTTCTACAGGAAGATAGTAGCTGTAGGGAAGTGACGGGCTTTTCTTTGTTTTATGGCGTTTTTTGTAGGATTTCTTACCTTTTTTCTGAGCCTGCACATGGGCTGAAAATCCTAAAAACAAAATAATGAGTAAAAATGACCAAAACCTTTTCATAGCAGTTAGTTTTGTTTTTAATGAAATTCTGTATTTTTTACTTTAAATACCAGCTTTTTTCCTTGGTTTAATCCATTTTCCAGATGGTTTTCATGAGTTTGTAGAACTGATGTTCACGCTCAGTCACCTGCTCATCGGCTTTGATAAGTGTTTTTGCAAACTCGGCAAAGTTTTTTCTTTCCTCCTCAGTGGAATCATCATAAAAACAGCGCGCATGGAACTCAAAATGGTCTTTCCATTCCTCAGGCTGCAGGGAAGCGATGACTTCCAGCTCGTTATCCAGATTGATTCTGAACGGAAATTCTTCTGATAGGTATTCTTGTATTTTTAGTCCTTCTTTTGGTGAAAATTCGTGGTCTACAGCCGAAAGAATCATCAATAAATGATATCCCGCAATGGGTTTATTAGATTTTTGCATATGTTTTTTTAGTTAGGATAGTTTAGATTTTCATCTTTTAGGTTAAAAAGCACCTCTTCCAAGTATTTTTTTGCTTCGTATCTTGCCATCAGAAGGTTGTTGCAGTAGACATTTCCGCACTCTACCTCAGACGCACCAGGTATATCGCCCTCAAACTCACTGATGAATTTAAACATTCTGGTCATCAGCTCTACAATATCCTTTGACTCATAATCTCCAGCCAAAATAAGGTAATTACCTGTCATACAGCCCATCGGTCCCCAGTAGATAACTTTATCTTTCCAGTCGCTGTTTCTGAGCCATGTAGCCGCCAGATGCTCCATCGTGTGGATTTCTGCAATCCCCAAAATAGGCTCTTTGTATGGTCTTTTCATTCTGATATCAAACGAAGTAAGCACTTCATTTCCGACATGATCTTTACGAGAAACGAAAATTCCTCTCTGCATTTTCAGATGATCTACAGTAAAACTTGCTATTCTTTCCATAAAATTGATTTTAGACAACAAAAATAAGATTTATATTCATTATTTTGTCTTGATTCCGAAAAACTTTTGAACAATATTTCTAATAAAATAAATATTTTCTTTACCTTTGTGCTGTTTTCAGATTAAAAAATGAGTTTAAAACACATCATAGAAGAACATGAGTAACTCGGATTTTCATCCGAGTGAATTTTTATTTTTAAAGCTGAAAAAAACTAATTTCCGAATATTTATTACTAATTTTTAAATTTCATTAAAAATGAAAAATTTCGTAGAAGAACTGCGTTGGCGTGGTATGATTCAGGATATAATGCCTGAAACTGAAGAACACCTTATGGAAGGGCTTCGTTCGGCGTATATCGGATTTGACCCTACTGCGGATTCATTGCATATCGGGCATTTGGTTGGGATAATGATACTAAAACACTTCCAGAACTGCGGACATAAGCCGTATGCCCTTGTGGGAGGTGCTACGGGGATGATTGGCGACCCTTCCGGAAAGTCGGCAGAGAGAAACCTCCTTACAGAGGAAATGCTTGCACAATACATTACAGGGATTAAAAAACAACTCTCAAAGTTCCTCGATTTTGATAGTGATGCTCCTAATGCTGCCGAGCTTGTCAATAATTATGATTGGATGAAAGGCTTCTCATTTCTGTCTTTCATTCGCGATGTGGGTAAGCACATTACCGTAAATTATATGATGGCAAAAGACTCCGTGAAGAAACGGTTTGACCCGAATGAAAACACCGATGGGATGTCCTTCACCGAGTTTTCTTATCAATTGATTCAAGGCTATGATTTCCTCCATCTCTACAAAGAAAAAAACTGTACGCTCCAGATGGGTGGCTCTGACCAATGGGGGAATATCACCACAGGAACCGAGATGATTAGGCGTATCTCAGGTGGTAAGGCATACGCGATGACCTGCCCGCTCATCACGAAAGCTGATGGAACTAAATTTGGAAAATCCGAAGGTGGAAATGTATGGCTTGACCCAGAAAAAACTTCGCCTTACAAATTCTATCAATACTGGATCAACACTTCTGATGCTGATGCAGAGCGATATATCAAGATTTTCACGATGCTTCCAAAAGAAGAAATCGAACAGCTGACAGCTCAGCATAGCGAGGCACCGCATTTAAGAGTTTTACAAAATAAATTAGCGGAAGAACTTACTATTTTGGTTCACGGAAAAACAGAATTGGACAAGGCTATTCAGGCTTCAAAAATTCTTTTCGGAAATTCTACTTCGGACGACTTGCAAAAACTTGACGAACAAACTTTCCTTGAAGTTTTTGACGGCGTTCCACAAAAAGAAGTCAGCAAGCAGGAAATCATCGGTGCGGATATCGTGAGCCTGCTTTCAGAAAAGACAGGTTTCCTCTCCTCAAAAGGTGAAGCCAAGAGAGAACTTGCAGGAAATTCTATCTCGGTGAACAAAACCAAAGTAGATGAAAACTTCATCACGAGCGAAGAAAACCTCATCAATGGGAAATTCCTTCTTCTTCAAAAAGGAAAGAAAAACTATTTCGTAGTGAAAGTTGTTTAATACACCAAAGCGGTCTGAAATAGACCGCTTTTCTTTATTTATCCGTTAAAGCAGAACAGCATTGAGCATTTCGCGTTTGCCTTTTGGCCCCTGCACTTTTTCAACATGGAAACCGAGTTCCTGCAAAGCTCGCCGCACGCTTCCTTTGGAAGAATATGTTGTCAAAAGTCCTCCTTTTTTCATTTTTGTTTTAACCAATTCAAACAACGGTTTCTCCCACAAATCGGGCTGAACCCTCGCTCCGAAACAATCAAAATAAACCAAATCAATCTCGGGCAGAGTTATTTTATCCAAGTCAAAGAAATCTGTTTTTATTTTGGTTAAGAAGAAATCGGGATAGATTTCTTGCGGTTTCTCCCAGTCGCACTCGTGAATTTGGCGGCAGGCTTTTTTTGTCAGTTCGCTGCTGAACAATTCATCATAGCCGAGAAGCCGAACCTCATCTGCATTGATGGGATATTTCTCCAAGGAAAAATAATTGATTTTAGAAACTCCTCCCGCAAGGAAGGCTTCCAAAGTCACCAGCACATTCAGCCCCGTCCCAAAGCCCATTTCCAAGATATTGATTTCTTTTTTATCCAGTTTTTCTAATCCGTTTTTTATAAAAACATGCTCCGCCTCCTGCAATGCCCCATGATGCGAGTGATAGCACTCATCCAGCTCTTCTATATAAAGCGTTCTACTATTGTCCGCTGTGGTTTTTATCTCTCTTTTCATGCTGCAAAAATAAAAATAAAAAGCCTTCGGTGCGGTTTCTTCTCCGCAGAAAATCTTCTTTAGAGAAATTGCCTGCCGATGTTAAAATAAATCCTTACCTTTGCTGATATTATTATACATTTAAATCAATTTTAATTCAATAAAAGAAATTGCGATGATTATTCAAAAAGTAACAAAATCCCGCTTGGAAACGCTTGACAAAGATAAATTGTCTTTCGGGAGCGGTTTTACAGACCACATGGTAATTTGTGAGTACGAAAACGGAAAATGGGGAGAGCCGAGGCTCGTTCCTTACGGACCGCTGGAATTTACCCCAGCGATGATGGGCGTACACTACGGACAGGCTTGTTTTGAAGGTATGAAAGCCTACAAAGACAAGGACGACAATGTTTTCCTCTTCCGTCCAGATAAAAACTTTGCGAGAATCAACAAATCGGCAAAGAGACTTGCCATCCCTGAAATCCCTGAAAATATTTTCATGGAAGGATTAAAGGCTTTGGTAGATGTAGATAGAGCGTGGGTGCCTTTCGGAGATGGTTTTTCACTCTACCTCAGACCCGTGCTGTTCGCTACCGAAGAAGCTCTTAAGGCAAGACCTGCCGAAAAGTATATGTTTGCTATTTTAGCTACGCCAGCTAAAAACTACTATACCGCGCCTGTCTCCGCTAAGATATCCGACTATTATTCTCGTGCGGCGAGTGGCGGCGTAGGCTTCGCGAAAGCTGCAGGGAACTATGCGGCATCATTCTACCCTACCAAACTGGCTAACGAGGAAGGATATGAACAAATCATCTGGACCGATGATGCTACGCACAAGCATTTTGAAGAAAGCGGAACAATGAATGTAATGGTAAGGATAGGAGATACCATCTACACTCCCAACACTTCCGATAAGATTCTGGACGGCGTGACCCGAGACAGTATCCTGAAACTTGCCGAGCGAAGAGGAATTAAAACCATCGTAGGCGATGTAGCCGTAGAAGATGTAATAAATGCGCACAAAAACGGCACGCTGAAAGAAATTTGGGGCGTAGGAACCGCCGTAGTGACCACTATCTTTGAGGCGATAGGCTACAACGGCGAAAGACTGGAACTTCCGAAACTGAGCGAAGAAGAAAGTTTTGCCCTCACACTAAAACGAGACCTCATCAGTATCCAAACCAACTTGGGCGAAGACCCTTTCGGGTGGAGAGTGCTGGTAGAAGA
>CAUQHD010000113.1:0-5027 GCA_963517805.1 uncultured Flavobacteriaceae bacterium
AATTCTTTTTAAAAGTTGAAATATTTTTAATAAAAAAACAATTTCATTAAACAAAACATAAAATCTGCTTTTATTTTGTATTCAAAAAAGTTTTTTACCGATAAAAAATCAATGATTTTTAGCCTGAAAAACATTAAAATTGAATTAGATTTGATGAAAGTTGATTAAAAACTAATCATATTCGGCTTGTCCGCAGTAGATTTTTTATCCTTTTAAATTTTGAGGAATAGAAAAATAACAACCTTAGGATAGAAAAAAAAGAAAACCACCTCTGTTGAGGTGGTTTTGCTTATTCATTGTTTTAGTAATCCCTTATATACGCCTTCCAGCCATACTTTATCGTGGCTGTTTATATTTAATCTTTCATATTTCCAAATGAAATTATGCTTCTTTTGAGCTTTTATCCAAGAATTTATCTTCTTTAGTGATAAATTGAATTGTTCTTCATAAGAATCTCCATAGCCGCTGTAGATATGGAATACTTTTTCTCTATCAAATACAGACTTTTTTACAAAATCCTTTATCCTATCTATCATTTGTTCTTTATCGTAACTAAAATTGGGACTTAATAAGATATTATAATCAAAGAAATCTTTTTCCTTCGTATTAAAATACATTAAAAATGTAGCCCCGAGAGAATGCCCAAGCCCCCATCTCTTTTTATTTACCCTAAAATTATTCTTTATATAACTTTCTACTTCATTTTTTATATGAAATACTAATTTGTCCGCTCCTCCTATTGGAGGATTATACACTTTCAGAGTTTCAGGATGGTTGTTCTTTGGTAAAAATTCAAACCATCTATCTTCTGTTGCTATTCCGACAATAATCATAGGCTCCATATAATTCATAGAAAGCAGTTCTATGTTTCCTTTTACATAGTTAAATATTCTAAAATTCTGAGCATCCAATAGATATAAGACGCTGAATTTTTTCTCGGGATGCCAGAAGTATTCATCTGGGAAAAATACTTGCAACTCCCTCTTCTTGCCGAATATTTCAGATTCTATAAAAATTGTTTTGGTTTCAGCGTAGTATTTATCTTCATCCAAATTCTGAGAAAATAGATAAGAATAACTAATCAAACAAATAAAAAGAAAATGCGATTTCATATACTTTTAATACGCCTTAGCGAAAAGAACTCTGCGTTTAGAAGGTTTCCCTGAAATAAGGGATACACCGTCTTCCTCCACAGCATCCAGTGGAATACATCGTATGGTGGCTTTGGTTTCCTCCTTGATGCGTTCCTCTTCTTCCTCCGTTCCATCCCAGTGAGCTGCGATGAAACCGCCTTTTTCCTCCAAAACTTTTTTGAACTCCTCGTAAGTGTCCACTTTTGTAATGTTTTCGTTTCGGAAGTTAAGCGCACGCTGGTAGATGTCTTCCTGAATTTTCGTAAGAAGCTGGTGAATGTAATTCTCCACCCCCGCTATCGGCTGGGTCTCTTTGCTCAGCGTATCTCGTCTCGCGATTTCCACCATGCCGTTTTCTAAATCCTTCGGCCCTATGGCTACTCTCACCGGCACCCCTTTCAGCTCGTATTCTGCGAATTTCCAACCTGGTTTGTGCGTAGCACGATTGTCATATTTTACAGAAATTCCCAGCGCTTTCAGTTTTTCACTAATTCCAAAAGCCACCTCATCGATTTGGGCTAATTGTTCTTCGCCTTTGAATATCGGCACGATGACAACTTGTATCGGCGCAAGTTTCGGAGGCAAAACCAATCCGAAATCATCTGAATGCGACATGATAAGCGCCCCCATCAATCGGGTTGATACTCCCCATGATGATGCCCAAGCGTATTCTATTTTGCCTTCGCTGTTTGTGAATTTCACATCGAATGCTTTTGCAAAGTTTTGACCTAAAAAGTGCGAAGTACCAGCCTGAAGCGCCTTTCCGTCCTGCATCATCGCTTCTATACAATAGGTTTCGTCTGCTCCTGCGAATCTCTCGCTTGGAGATTTCAGCCCGCGAACTACCGGCACTGCCATCATTTTTTCAGAGAAATCAGCATAAACTTCCATCATCTGTTTTGCTTCTGCTTCTGCTTCTTCCTTGGTAGCATGAGCCGTGTGTCCTTCCTGCCAAAGGAATTCCGAAGTACGAAGGAACGGACGCGTTCTCATCTCCCATCGAACCACATTCGCCCATTGGTTTATAAGTATCGGAAGGTCTCTATAAGACTGAATCCAGTTTCTATAAGTATTCCAAATTATCGCCTCCGAAGTAGGGCGAACGATAAGCTCTTCCTCCAGCTTCGCTTCTGGATCTACGATAAGTTTTGATGGATTTTCTGGGTCTGTTTTCAAACGATAGTGCGTAACTACCGCACATTCTTTAGCAAATCCCTCTGCGTTTTTTTCTTCTGCTTCGAACAAACTTTTCGGAACGAAAATAGGGAAATAGGCGTTTTGGTGTCCTGTCTCCTTGAATCTTCTGTCCAGCTCATCTCTCATCTTCTCCCAAATGGCGTATCCATACGGCTTGATAACCATACAGCCGCGAACGCCTGAGTTCTCCGCTAGGTCTGCTCCTACGATAAGTTCGTTATACCATTTACTATAATCTTCTGCTCTTGAAGTTAATTTTGCCATAAATATTGAAATATTTTTTTATTTTTACTGATAAAAATCATTATTCAGGATTACTCCAATATGATTTTTGGTATAATTATTGGTAATTATTCTGCAAATATAGTAATTAACATTAAACCATTTGGTATGAAAAATAATACATTTTCTGATAGAATAATCCCTTTCGTTTCCAAAACAGCCTTGGCTTTGGCAAGTGGATTATTTTTGGTTTCTTGTGGTATCCAGTCTGGATACACAGAAACAGATGGTATCTATTACGACCCTGCAACGGACAAAATAGAAAGAAAAATAGCGTGGCAGGAGCCTGACTACTATGATATGGAGGAAAGAGCTGGTTTTGAAGATAATAATCAAACAGGAATCATCGGACAAGCTCAAAAAAACCAACAACTCCAAAACCAAAAATACAGCAATAAAAACTGGGGCGGAGACAGCCAGAGAATCTCTTCCAGCTCCGACTGGGGAACCTACACAGGAACACAGTATAATTTCTACTATGACAATTATTCTTCTTGGGGATATCCTTATTACAGCAGTTTTTATTCGCCGTATTATTTCGGGTATTATAATTCGTATTTCGGCTACCCTCGCTCTTCAGGATGGGGATTAGGTTTCTCGTGGGGAATGAGTCCATGGAGTTACAATTATAACTATTATTACAATCCTTATTGGAATTATAACTATTGGGGATACAGCCCTTACTATTATAATAATTACTATTATAATAATTACTACTATAATCCTTATTACTACAATCCGTATTATCGTGGTTATTATGATGATTATTACTATCCTCGTTATTACAAAACACCTGCGAAAACTTACAGAAGAAGCAGCGACCCAGATGAAATCTACAGAGGAAATGATAACTC
The DNA here is from genome assembly GCA_963517805.1 of uncultured Flavobacteriaceae bacterium. Lineage (GTDB taxonomy): Bacteria > Bacteroidota > Bacteroidia > Flavobacteriales > Weeksellaceae > JABCPE02. Next base: position 3,467 of record CAUQHD010000113.1, read on the forward strand.
CTATCGTGGTAGAACCTACACGCCTAACAATGGTGGATTTAATAGAAGCAACAACCAGATGAATAGACCGAATAATGGTTTTGATAGACCTTCCGACTGGGGTAATCATAACTCTGATATAGAGCGATACCAACAGCAAAACAGCACGCCTCAAAGGAGCAGCTCTTCATCGAGTAATGGTGGAAACAACAACTCCAATAGTGGTAATGGTGGTTTTGGAAGAAGGTCTAACTGGTAAAACTTTAAAATTATTGTAAAAAATGACAAAGAAAATTTCAATATTAGCAGGTATTTCGGCGAGTGCATTGTTCTTTGCACAAGATGTTTCCATCATTAGAAATACCTCTACAATTTATGACAATATATCTTCTTTAGGAACAGCAAGATATAACGCAATGGCGGGCTCTATGGGAGCATTGGGAGGAGATGCCTCTGTGCTAAATACCAACCCTGCTGGTCTGGGAGTATTCATCACAGATGATATAAGCGCCTCGCTTTCTATCAATTCTAATAAATCTACGGCTAGTTTGGCAGGAAAATCTACAAGCCAGAGCATCAGTAAAGTTAATTTAGGAAGTACTAATGGAGTTTTATCTTTCCAAACAAATGGACAAAATGCATGGAAGTTTATAAATGTGGGAATTAATTATGTTTCTCAAAGTCTTAATGATAAATTACAATCCCCAGGGAATTCAAATATAACATCAGCTGTACATCAAGATGATGATATACTTAACCCTATTATAGATTATAACATATTTGAAGGGCATTTGTATGAAACCATTGGACATCGTTCTAAGCTGAACTTGGGTATTGGAGGAAATTATAATAATAAACTATACATAGGAGCTGCAGTGAATTTCTCTTCTGTGAATATAGAGCAGTATAATGAAGTTAAAGTTTCCTCATTAAATACAGGAAAAGCAAAATATTTCTCGAGACAAAATACTCCTTACATAGAGGATGCTGATGGGTTTTCGCTATCTCTTGGGGTAATAGGAAAATTGAGCAACACTGTTAGATTAGGGGCTTCTATAGAGTCGCCTACTTGGTACAGCATAGACAGAGAGTACAATTTTTATTCAAAAAATGGATTGATTCTCTCTCAGAACAGCTACACAGAAAGCCGCACTTTCAGAACTCCAACTAAATTAACACTAAGTGGGGCTTTTATCCCTAATAAACATTTTGCCTTTAATGTGGATTACAGAGTGGATTTAGGCAAACCTAATTTCGGTGGCGGTGCAGCGGATGTTCAGCTGAATAACTTTTATGAATCTACCTACAAGGCTCAGCACGAAATAAGAATAGGAGGTGAATACAGAATAAATTCTTTCCGAATAAGAGGAGGATACGCCTTTACAACCAGCCCATTCAAAGACCATACAGAAAAAATGCTTGACAATAATGCGAATGTAGTAAGTGGAAAATTATCCAACTATATTGTAGGGAAAACACAGGTGATTTCAGGGGGAATAGGATATGATTTCAAATTATTCTACATAGACGCTTCCTACCAGCACAGAACTCATGAACATAGCAACCCATTCTATGCAGGAAG
>CAUQHD010000114.1:0-4920 GCA_963517805.1 uncultured Flavobacteriaceae bacterium
TTTTTAAATCACTCATTTCCAACTTAAAAAACTTCCGCTCTTATACTCTCCTGAGTACCCCTCTGTGGTAATTCAGACCGCAAAAATAGAAAACTTACCCATACCACGCAAGCGATTCCTAAACTTTTTTACACATAATCATACAACTCATTGATTTATAATGCGAAAACTTTATATAGAGTTTCCTATTTACCAGTCCGCAGGATATCTCTTCCATTCCTCTGGAATTCTTTCTGATGATTTTTTATATACAAAGCATAGTGATTCTGATGATTCAGAAAAGAACGCGCTCTTGAATGTTTGTAAATAAATATAATCTCCCTCTACTTTTAATCTATATGAATATGTAATTCCGCTTCTATCCGAAGATAATCCAAATTTATCAATAAACATCTTTTCATTTCTTATATAAAACACGCCTCTGTCTCCTGACTTTTCGGGATTGGGTTCTAAATAATCTATGAACCTCACTGCGCCATTATTATAAAATTGAATATAATAAGCTCCTAAAACTGATGATTCTCTAGTCCGTTCAAAATTTTTATCGCAATAACCAACAGCTACTAAATCATATATATAATTAGCATCTATTTCTTTTGGCAGATTTCTATTTTTTCGGTTAAATATTTTGTTATTTGTAGGAACTTGGGTCATTTTATCTTGTAGATATCTCTTCCCAATTATCTCACAAGAGGTAAATAATGTTAGGATTATTATTCCATATAATTTATGCCTTACCATCGTAATGAATCTTATATAAAGATAAAACTATTTTTCCATAATAACCGATTCTTTAAGAATAGGTATGTAGATGTATTTTTCCTCACAATTTTCTAATTGTCTAGAATACAAAGTGTCATCTTTCTTTCTTGATAAAACAGATTTGACCCAGCCACCTCCTTGTGGCTGGGTAAAGAAGCTTTTAAAATATAATTTATCTTTTTTTACAAAATAAAATCCTCTTTCGTATTTTGGTGGTGTTTTCTTTATTACTCCATTTTGTTTATAATAATAAATAACTTGTCCATTATCTTTAAACTCAATGTATGTTTCTATATTTGTTCTTGGACCTAATTTAGGATTAAGCTTTATAAGCTCCTCCATATAGAGAAAATTTGTGTTTATTTTATCTATTTTTTCATCATTTGTACAGTCTATTTCTTTATCAGTGTGAATTATACTACAAGAAACACATACCAATAATATTCCAGAAAAGAAGCTTCTTTTTACCATGTTGTAAACTAGTACATTAAAAACCTATTTAACATTCAACTGGTTCATTTTCAACCAATAAGAAGTTGCTTGGTATGTTGATATCGTTTGATTGGTTATATTTTTATCTACTTCTTTATCTTTTAGCAGATGTTCTTCATAGAAAATATTTATTCCTGACTTTTGCTCTTTGTTTGGTGTCTCTTTCAGCTGATATTGTTTAATGTTTTTAATCGGCGAAATGATGGTCAGTTTATCATCTTTCACATATCCTAAATCCTGATAAGTCGCGATGTAAGCCCTCGGAACATAGTTTTCTGAAAACACATCCTGTCCTATGAATTTACTTTGATAAGTAAAATTCAGCAATCCGAAAAGCGTAGGCATCACATCTATCTGTGACATTAGTGTATTGAACTTCTGCGGCTTGACGAACTCTGGCGAGAAAATCATCCCTGGAATTCTATACTTATCCATAGGAAGCTCTGTTTTACCAGCACTCGATGCACAGTGGTCTGAAACAATCACAAAAACAGTATTCTTATACCACGGTTGTTTTTCTGCCATTTGGAAGAATTTTTTGATGGAATAGTCTGTGTATTTCACTCCTCCATCACGGGATTTGGCCGTACCTGGGATATCTATCCTGTCTTCTGGATAGGTAAATGGGCGGTGGTTACTCACTGTCATCCAATGATGGAAAAACGGTTTGCCTTTCTTGGCATCTTCATTCATCGTTTCTATGGCTTTTTTCGCCATATCTTCATCACTCACTCCCCAAATATTCGCAAAAACAATTTCTTCTGGTTTGAAATTATCCCTATCTACGATTTCATAGCCATTTCCACCGAAAAAGTCTTTCATATTATCAAAATAGCTGTATCCACCATAAAGATACTTTACATTATAACCTTTTGATTTAAAGACACTTCCCGTAGTGAATTTGTTTTTGTTATCTTTTCTTTTTACGATACTTTCCCCAGCTGTCGGCGGAATACAAAGCGTAAGCGCCTCCAAACCACGAACCGTTCTATTCCCCGTGGCATACAAATTAGTAAAAACAAGGCTGTGCTGTGACAAACTATCCAAAAACGGCGTGACATTATCCTTGTTCCCATACATCGCCATGAATTCGGCAGAAAGACTTTCAACGGAAATAAGCACCACATTTTTCGTGATTTCTGCGCTGTCGGATTTTATCATTCTCGGCAGTTTGTCCGTATGCAGTCGCCCAAGTTCTTCATTTAGTGCCTTTTGTGTATCCATTGTAGGATAAAAGACATCAAAATCCAAAACTTTATTATTGAACGCATCATAAAATTTGACTAGTCCATTTGCAGAAATTTCGTTTTGGAATATGTTTGAAGAGTTTAATTTTATTTTAGATAAAGCAAATACACTCGCAGCCAGCAAAAGCCCATAAGCCACGAGCGAAAGCCCTTTGATAAAAATATTCGGCAAGTCCAAAAGCCCTTGTTTCGTTTTGAGATAAACCCAAATAGTAAGCGCCAGCGAAACGATGAAAACCCCTGAAAACAAAGGAAGCACAGGATAACTTTCTAGAATATTCCCAATGACTTCATTGGTATAAATAAGATAATCTACCGCGATAAAATTATACCTCACCCCAAATTCATTGTAGAAGAAATATTCGCTCACCGCATTGAAAACAATGGCTAAAACATAAAGAAAAATCGTAATGAAATACAATACATTTCTAAACTGAACCCTTCTTTTCGGAGAGAAAAGCATCATCCCAAAGAGAAATATCTTTAACCCTAAAAATGATAAAACAATCTCTGGAACTACGCCTCCGTACTGTTTCGCTATATTATTGGGAACCAAGTATATATACAAGAACAAGCCTACAAATATGGATAAAATAATCTGTCCCCATGGTCTTTCATACTTTTGATTTGACAAGAAAAGCAGATAGATGTACAATATCGCACTTGCTATAATGAAAACAAAAATATCCGAAAGCAATCCCAAAGAAAACATCTTAACAACATCCAAAACACCAAATTCCGTAGTGGTTATCGGATGAAAAATAAAAACGCATCTTAATAGAAAAGAGATGATAATGTAAATTATTCCTAAATAAACGAATGGTTTCAGTTTCATGAAATGTTTTTTATGAGTTGCTTAATTTTCTTTTAAAATCTATCATTTTCAAAGCTGTCACTCCTGCTTCGACACCTTTGTTACCAAGATTTCCACCACTTCTCGCGATGGACTGCTCCTTATTATCATCTGTCAAAACACAGAAAATAGCAGGAACATCTGTTTGCGTGTTACAGTCTTTAATTCCCTGCGTCACCCCTGAACAAACATAATCAAAATGCGATGTCTCCCCACGAATAACACAGCCGATAACTATCACAGCATCAAACCGACCACTCTTGCAGAGCTGCATCGCAGCGAAACTTAGCTCAAACGCACCAGGAACATAGTAAATTCTAATATTCTCTGGTTTTACGCCTTCTTTTTTCAGAACTTCTTCTGCCCCATCTCGGAGATTAAAAGTCACAAAATCATTCCACTCAGAAACCACAATGCCGATGGTAAATTCATCGGCATCTGTTATCTGGAGCGGCTTATAATCCGAAAGGTTTACTGTCGCCATTTTATTCTTTTTTTATTTAAAAATATTTTACCATTTCTATGTACGCATCAGAAGCGCCACCATCATAGTCCTGATATTTGTCTTCTATCGTTGTGAAATATTTTTTAGCAACATCATTTTTCTTTAATGAAAGTGCCAGCATTCCAGCTTTTCTCGTGAAGTAATATGATGTATATTCATCATCCGAAGCAGAAATAGCTTTTTCGAACTGAGAAAGTGCATCATCATTTTTATTCAGATTCACCATACAATCTCCCATTGCTCCGTGCTTCAGCGCCATCAATGTTTTATTTTTAGAAGAAAACTGGTCTAATAAGTCGTACGCTTTTTGGTAATTACCCTTATTAAACTCTATCAATCCTGCATTATAGGCTGAAAGTTTTCCTGCATTAGTTTCAGAAAAATTTTCTGCAGTTCCTTTAAATCCTGGATTTGCAGTTTTTCCTCCAAGAGCCAAATCCTCTTTTCCTTCCACAAGATTTTTCTGAGCGGCAAGGTAAGCCTTCGTAGCTTCCTCATTCTTTGGCTCTACCACAAAATGCTGGTAGCCAAAGTATCCCAAAACTCCCAAAACAACAACTCCAAAAGCTAATCCTATTTTTTTAGCATTTCTCTCAATGAATTTTTCTGAACGAACCACATTTTGGTCTAACTCCTGAAAAATTTCAACCGTTTCTTTTCCTTCTATTTCCTTTTTATTTGACATAGTTTCTACTAAGTTTAATTCGCAAATTTAAGATTTTCAGACTAATTTGCAAATTTTAATCAATATTCTAAAATTTTAAACACCTCTGCGCCCTCTATCTGTTCCAGTTTTTCTCTTCCTTTCAAGTCTTTCAGCTCAATTAAAAAACTAAACTGCGCTACCTTTCCTCCCTGTCTCTGCACCAGCCTTGCCGCTGCCGCTGCCGTTCCACCTGTCGCCAGAAGATCGTCATGAATTAGAACTCTTTGCCCTTCTTGGATTTGGTCAGTTTTCATTTCTATTTCGGCTGTGCCATATTCCAAATCATATTTTTCTGCAATAAATGGCGGAGGAAGTTTTCCTTTTTTTCTTATCAAAACAAATGGAACGCCGAGTT
>CAUQHD010000115.1:0-4874 GCA_963517805.1 uncultured Flavobacteriaceae bacterium
TCTCCTATTTTAGTTCTTCTAAGCTGAGTAAGATAGGCTCCTACGCCCAATTCCTGCCCTATATCATGAGCCAGAGAGCGAATATAAGTCCCCTTGGAACAGCCCACTAAAAAACGAACATACGGAAATTCTATCTGAATATCTTTGATATAGTGAATTGTAGTTTTTCTGGATTTCATCTCTACGGAAGCTCCTGCCCTTGCCAAGTCATAAGCCCTCTCACCATCGACCTTTATCGCCGAAAAAATGGGCGGTTTCTGAGTGATTTCACCTAAAAATTTTTGTAAAACTTCTGTCACAAAATCCTCTGTGATGTGGCTGATATCCGTAGGGAAAATTTCTGGTTTTTCGGTGTCGTAGGATTCTGTCTGCGCACCTATTTTTATTTCCGTCCAGTATTCTTTTGATGCATCTTGGATTTCGGATATCTTTTTGGTTGCCCTGCCTGTGCATACCACGAGAAGTCCCGTAGCTTTAGGGTCAAGGGTTCCTGCATGCCCTACTTTTATTTTCTTAAATTTAAATTCTTTTTTCAGTTTAAATTTAATTTTATTGACCGCTTGAAACGAAGTCCAATCCAAGGGCTTATCAACCAGAAAAACCTGACCTTCAAGAATTTGCTCCGCAGTCATTTATTATTTGTTTAAATAAAAATAAATCAATAAAACTATTCCGACAATGATTCTATACCAGCCCCAAAACTTAAAGCCATATTTCGCAAGAACATTGATAAAAGTCTTCACTGCTATCATTGCTACGATGAAAGCCACGATATTTCCAATAATGAAAACCATAACATTTTCTGTAGAAGCCAAAATCATCTCATATCCTTTCTGAGCATTAGGCGTTCCCTCTCCCCAAGTCTTGATAAATACAGAATAAAGTGTAACTGCCATCATCGTAGGGACAGCCAAAAAGAAAGAAAATTCCGCCGATGCCTTTCTGCTAAGTCCTTGACTCATTCCTCCAATGATAGAGGCCGCAGAACGAGAAGTCCCAGGCATCATAGCCAAACACTGCCAAAAGCCAATGGTTACAGCCTTTTTGATGGATATATCTTTCTCATTATCAATCTTTTTCTTGTTATCAAACCATTTATCTACAAAGAGCAAAATCACTCCTCCCAAAACCAAAACAAAAGAGATAACGATCTGATTACCAAGAACTGCTTCTATTTTATCATCAAATAATTTTCCTAAAATCAAGGCAGGAACAACGGCACAAGCCAGTTTGATATAAAAATTAAAATTAGAAAAGTCAAAAAACTTTTTCCAATACAAAACCACGATAGAGAGAATCGCCCCAAACTGAATGGATACTTGGAACATTTTAAGATATTCCGACTCTTCCATTCCGAGCAAAGCCGCTGTGAATCCCATATGAGCGGTAGAAGAAATCGGAAGATACTCCGTAAGCCCCTCTACGATTGCAACAATAATAGCTTTTACTATATCCATTATTTATTTCTTTTTAGTATAGCAACCACCTGCACCACAAAACCAACAATCACTAATAAAGGCGCTATCCTGATTCTTACCACAGAAAAAATATCATCATTCCAATAGTTTGGGTCAAAAGAGCCATCTGGTTTGGTATTCGCTCCATAGCCCATCATTAGGACAAATCCAAAAGCTATAAGCCCCAAACCTATCAGCATCAACTTAAAATTACTCTTACTGAAATAAAATGGATTGTTTTCCGCTGAAATATTTTTATCTTTTTTCTTTGTTTTCATTAACTATAAATTAAGAATAATACAAATCATCCGTATTGGTTTTTAGAAATCTCCATGTTGCAAAAATAGTGCTTAACACCGTGATAGCAATCCCCACTAAAACCACTCCTAAAACCAACCAGATAAATTTATCCGTATCCTGTACAAAATCAGAGCCTATCTGACTGGTAAAATAATACCAAACAGCAAATAAGAACGCAAGCCCGATACCAGCCCCTACAATCCCAATGATAACCGCTTCTTTTACAAATGGTTTCAAGATAAATCTTCTCTTCGCTCCTACCAGCTGCATGGTCTTAATGATGAATCGTTTAGAGAAAATTTTCAAACGGATAGAACTGTTTATCAATATGATAGCAATTATCAAAAACAGCACGGTAAATCCTATAATCCACAGCAGAATTCTATTCAGATTATAATACACCTCCTGTGTTAGTTTGCTGTCATTCTTCACTTCATGGACGCCTTTTATACTGCCGAGGCTCTTTATCACGCCATTTATTTTATCAGGAGCGATATAATCCGGCTTCAGGGTAACCTCTATAGACGGCGGAAATATTTCTTCCTCAAACAAGGCTTCAGAATCTATCCCCAGCTGTTTTTTAGCAATTACAGCGGCTTCTTTTTTACTGATGAATCTCGCCTTTTTTACATAATATTGAGTAGAGACTTCTTTATAAGTTTCTTGGTGGTATTGGTCGGCTTTTGCTGAGTCTTTCGGGTCTAAATACTCATCAAAATAAACCTCCACTACGAGCTGTTCTTTTATATAGTCGGAATATTTCTGCGCATTGATTAAAATCAGCCCAAAAAGCCCCACCAAAAAGAGAACCAATGAAATACTTATTGTCACAGTAATGTTACTGGAACGGAGTCTTCTTTTACTAAAATCATCTGCTGTATTTGCCATTTAGTTAATTTTTCGGCTAAAATAGAAAAAATCTCGCTAAATCAAAGTAGGAATACGAAAAAATTGATGTTAATTAAATCATAAATTTTGTTTCAAAAAGCCTTAACTTTGCCGAAAAATTTAGAATTTAATGAGCGTAAAGGCTAAAAAACACCTCGGACAGCATTTCCTAACCGATGAAAATATCGCAAAAAAAATCGCAAACAGCCTCCATTTCAGCGGATATGAGAAAGTCTTGGAAGTAGGCCCAGGGATGGGAGTCCTCACCAAATATCTTTTAGAAAAAGAAACCGAAACCTTCGTAGCAGAGATAGATACAGAGTCTATCGCCTACCTAAAAGAACACTATCCTCTGCTAAAAGAAAATCATTTCGTGGGAGATTTTCTGAAAACAGATTTTTCTAAAATATTTCCAAATGAGCAGGTGACCGTGATAGGGAATTTCCCTTACAATATTTCTTCGCAGATTTTATTTCATATCATAGAAAACTATCAGCAGATACCAGAAATGGCGGGAATGTTCCAAAAAGAAGTAGCCGAACGAACAGCAGCCGTTCCCAGAACGAAAGATTATGGAATTTTGTCTGTGATGGTTCAGGCTTATTATGATGTCAAATATCTTTTCACGGTTCATGAAAATGTTTTCAATCCACCACCAAAAGTGAAATCTGGCGTGATTTCATTGCTGAGAAATCCCAAAGAAGGACTTGCAGGAAATGAAACTTTATTCAAAAATATCGTAAAAGCTGGATTTAACCAGAGAAGAAAAAAACTCAGCAATGCACTAAAAGTTTTGAACATACCTGAGGGACTTTCTGGTCATAATTTCTTAAATTTGCGGGCAGAAGAACTTTCTGTACAAGACTTCATCTCATTTACCAATGAGTGGAAAGAAAATCTAAAATAACCCATGCCAAAAGAAGAAAACATCTACCAGCCGCTACTTTCGTACATTGAAGAAAAAAATGCAAAAGCCATTTCGGAAATCATTTCGGAGATGGAGGCGGTGGATATTGCTAATTTGTTTGGAACTTTAGATGATTCTCAAAGGGTATTTCTCTACGAACTGATGGACAATGATGTTTCTGCAGAAATGCTTTTGTACATAGATGAAGAAGACCGAAAAGAATTCCTAAAAAACTTCTCGACCAAAGAAATCGCAGAAGAAATTATTGGTGAGATAAATTCCGATGATGCAGCCGATATCATCGCTGAACTTCCCGAGCACCAGCAAAATGAAATCATCCAGCATATTGATGATGATGAACTCGCACAGAGCATCGTGGAACTCCTCCGCTATGACGATCATGTGGCAGGAAGTCTCATGGCTACTGAGCTGGTAAAAGTAGATCATAATCTGTCCATCATCGCTGCAGTAAGGGAAATGCGCAAACAAGCCGAAGACATGGACGAAGTCTACTCTATCTATGTGGTGGATGAACAGGATAAGCTCCTCGGCACCCTCAGTTTAAAAAAACTGCTTACCACCAGCACTTCTTCCAAGGTTTCGGATGTGTATAATTCCAAAATAAGATGTGTGCAGGACAATGAACCTGCCGAAGATGTGGCGCGATACATGCAGAAATATGACCTTTTTGAGGTGCCTGTAATAGATGCTTTGGGAAGATTAGTAGGGAGAATTACCATAGATGATGTCATGGACTTTATCAAAGAGGAAACGGATAAAGACTATCAGTTGGCATCAGGGATTGCTACGGATATTGACTCTACGGACACTATTCTAAACATCACCAAAGCCCGTCTTCCGTGGCTGTTCATCGGAATGGTGGGCGGTCTGATAGGTTCGCGAGTTCTACAAGGAAATGAAGAAGCGATGAGCCATGTCCCTGCCTTGATGTTCTTCGTTCCGCTGATAGCGGCTACTGCTGGAAACATCGGCGTACAGGCTTCAGCTATTATCGTGCAGGGACTTGCCAATAATACTTTGGGACAAAACACCCTAAAAACTCTAATGAAAGAAGTGAGCGTAGCTGTGGCTTCGGGATTGATTTTATCACTGATTATCTTCGGGTTTAATCTGTTTATCAATCATCATGATATGATGATTTCCATTACAATTTCAGTTGCTCTACTTTCTGTCATCATCATCGCGGCGATGATAGGCACCATTGTCCCTATCTTTCTCAACAAAAACAAAATAGACCCAGCTATCGCTACAGGTCCATTCATCACCACTTCCAACGATATTCTTGGCGTGATGGTTTATTT
>CAUQHD010000116.1:0-4857 GCA_963517805.1 uncultured Flavobacteriaceae bacterium
AGATTTAAAAATTTGAAATTCTAAAATAAACTTTAATATTAAAAAAGGTGTGGAGTGTTCCTATCGGAGTTCCACACTTTTTTGTGCTTGAAAGGTAAGTGTTTTTTATCTTGAAATTGGAATTCTGCTGATTTTTCTTTGAATTTAATAGAAATATAGATGGTGCTTAAGTACTTTTTATCAAAATAAACTTAATGGAAGTGGTTTTGGTGGGATAAAAAACAAACCCCAAATTTTCAAAAATATAAAAAAACAAACTTTTTCCTTTTTATAGGCGTTTATGGTAGGTTTTGAAGTGAAATATGGTGACAACTTTTTTTGATGCTAAATTTTGACTATAAATGTGTTTCCCATGGGAAACGCACCTAAACGAATAAACAAAAAATGAGTATTAAAGATGATGCGAAATTAATAAAAATTTCTTAAAATGATGAATTAAAATCCACTTCGGTAGAAATCCAGCGCAGAGATAATGTTTTCCAGCGGAACATTTTGGTTATAATTTCCCTTGCCGATGCCTTCTATCAGCGAAAAACTAATGTTTCCATGCTGATTTTTTTTGTCCTGATACATCAGCGTAATGATTTCCTCATCACTGAAATTAGAAATATCCACAGGTGGGAAAAATCGCACAAGATTTTCTATAATATGGCGCGCTGTGTCCAGAGAAATCAGCTGTTGTAAATAGGAAATGTAAGTTTCACAAATCATCCCAAGTGCGACTGCTTCACCATGGAGCAGAGGAGTTCCCTCTCTCAGAAAGAGGCTTTCTATGGCGTGTCCTATCGTATGCCCGAAGTTTAGAATTTTTCGGATATGCTTTTCGTGGAAGTCTTCCTGCACGATTTTTTGTTTAATTTCGGCACTTTGTAATAGATACGGCGCGATTTTCTCTGCAGAAAGTTCATTTTCAATAGAAATCAGCTCAAGCCAATGTCCAGCATCAGCAATAAGACCATGTTTCAGCATTTCCGCAAAGCCAGATTTCAGCTGAGGAAAAGGCAGTGTGCGGAGATAATCAGCAAAAAGGAAAATTTGCTTTGGTTCTGCAAAAGTTCCGATTAGATTTTTTAAAAACAAATGGTCTATGCCGGTTTTACCGCCCACAGCGGCGTCTGCCATTGCCAGTAGAGTGGTAGGAAGGTAAATGAAAGGAATTCCTCTTTTGTAAGTGGATGCAACAAATCCGCCAATGTCTGTGACAACGCCTCCGCCAATGCAGATGAGTAGACTATGCCTATCAGCGTTGAATTCAGTAAGGATTTCCCAAAGCTGCACGGCGGTGTTTATATTCTTGCTCTGCTCGCCTTCCTCTATCTCTATAATCTCAAAGGGTGTGGTAGTTTCTAAATTGCCCAAGAGCGTAGGGAGACAATATTCATGCGTGTTTTCATCCACCAAGATGAAAATTTTACTGGGATTCTGGTGTTTTATAAAAAAATTGAGTTCGGTGAAATCTTGGTCAAGGATTTTTATCATCTTCTGCTATCTGTATCCGAAATTCTTGAGGTCTTTTTCGTTCTTTCTCCAGTCTTTTTTTACTTTCACAAAGAGATTGAGATGGATTTTCTTTGCAAAGAATTTTTCCAAGTCAAGCCTTGCTTCTGTACCGACTTTTTTAATCGCTTCGCCTTTGTGGCCTATCAAAATTCCCTTTTGGGTTTCTCTCTCCACATAGATGATGCTGTCTATGAAGATAATTCCTTCCTTTTCTTTGAAAAGTTCAGTAACCACTTCTACGGAGTAAGGAATTTCCTTTTCATAGTTAAGCAAAATTTTCTCGCGCACCGTTTCATTGACAAAAAACCTTTCCGATTTGTCCGTAAACTGGTCTTTGTCATAGTATGGCGGGTTCTCTGGAAGCAGAGATTTTAGTTTCGGGAGGATGTATTCCGTATTGTAAGCATTTAGCGCCGAAATCGGTAGGATTTCTGCTTTCGGAAGGAGATTGTGCCAGTGTTCCACAGCAGCTTCCATTTCCTTTTGGTTGCTTTTATCTATTTTGTTGATGAGCAGCAACACAGGAATCGGAATTTTATTTAACTTCTCGATAAGAAATTCCGAAGGCTCGCTTTTGTCCGATATATCTACGATGAAAAGAAATACATCCGCATCTTGGAGGCTTTCTTTCACGAAGCCCATCATTTTTTCTTGTAGTTCGTATTTAGGGTCAAGAACGCCAGGCGTGTCCGAAAAGACAATCTGGACATCATCCTCATTATAAATCCCGAAAATACGGTGTCTGGTAGTCTGTGCCTTTTGGGTAACGATGGCTAATTTCTCTCCCATGAGCTGATTCAGAAGGGTAGACTTCCCAGCATTGGGCTTTCCTACTATATTGACAAAACCTGCTTTGTGCATTGCTTTTTTTGTTTTTAAATTTCCGCAAAGATATGAATAATTTGGCTTTAAAAGAGATAAATTCCGCACGGAAACCAATAGAAAATCATCATTTTGTAATGATTTGCAAAGTGATTTTAATAGAAAAACATGTTTTTGTATTCATTTCCGCTGAAAAACCTTTACCAGCACCCTTGGGCAGCAACACTTTTGTGTTTATTTATTAAATCAATAAGTTTCACAAAATGCTGAAATGTGGTCTCTGACAGGTTTTTGTTGGAGGGAACAGCATCAAACGAATACACTGGAGAAGTCCATCCAGCACCGATGACTTCAAAGGTTTCTTGTAAAGGAATAAGGTAGGTTTCCACCGTTTTGTTCGGTGGTGAGTATCTTTCTTTTGAGCCGCCTATGGTCACGGAAGCGATTATCGCCTTATCTTTGAATTTTCCCGAAAGCCTATTACCTTTGAAATAGTCATACAGTACATCATCTATCCATTTCTTGAGAAGTGCTGGCGTTCCGTACCAATACAAAGGAAACTGCAAGATGATGAAATCCGCGTTTTTTATGGCTTCTTGTTCCGCTTTTACATTGATTTGATAGTTGGGATAGAGTTTGTCCAAACGGCGGATGCTGATTTGTTTTCCGAAGTGTTTTTCTAATTCTTTCAAAATAGCTTTATTAGCCTTTGATTTTTCTAAATTAGGATGTCCTGAAATGACTAAAATCTTACTTTCTGATGAAAAAATCTTATCCGCTGTTCTCGGCTGTGAGAACAAATGCACCGAAAACCCTACAAAAAACAATACCAGAAAAATATTTTTAAAAAGTTTCATAATGATAGTTTTTAGAATTAAAGGATAAATATAAGAAACACTTTGGAGATTTTTTACAACTTTTGAAAAAATAAATCAAATGTTGATTTTATCAATGTTCAAAAGCTTATAGACCATTTCTTTCAGAAGTTCGTTTTCTTCGGCTTGGTTGGTGCCGAGTCCTTTTCCTTTCAGGTCAAATTCTCTAAGAATGGAGATGGCTCTGGTCGCATGTTTCAGAGGATAAAACCGCGCCGCTTCAGCGAAATCCTTCACGAAATAAGGGTTTATCTTTAGCTCAGAAGCTATCACCTGTGGAGATTGTCCCGCCAAAGTGTGGTATAAAACAATGTTGGAAAAAAAGTTGTACAAATTCCCTATTGTAAGCACCAGCGGATTGGTTTTAGGATTTTTGCCCATATAATAAACGATTTTGAACGCTGCCGAACTATTTTTAGTCCCGAGAGCCTTCTGCAGCTCAAAAACATTGTATTCCTTGCTGATTCCTATATGTCTTTCGATGAGTTTTTCATCTAAAATTTCGTTTTCTTTTAAAATGAGTTTTAGTTTTTGTAGCTCGTTAGCTATTCTAGACAAATCATTTCCTAAATATTCAGCCAAGAGCGTAGGAATATTCGGTGCAGTTTTGATGTCAAGGGAAGCGCACTCTTGCTGAATCCATTTTGAAAGGTTGTAGTCTTTCACAGGTTCGCTGTAGTGGAGCATTTTCGCCTTTTCTAATGCCTTTGCAAACTTCTTACGAGAGTCTATTTTCTTTTGTTTGTGAGCGAAAATAAGTATCGTGGAGGGAACGGGATTTTCTATATATCTCAAAAAAATATCCTGCTCTTCTTCATTTAGTTTTAAATCTTGGGCTTCTTTAACTATAATCACCTGATAATCACCCATCATAGGGTATTGGTCGGCCAAGGAAAGTATTTCTGCATAAGAAGAATCTTTTCCGTAGACAATCATCTGGTTGAAAGCCTTTTCTTCCTCCGTAAGAATGCCGTTTTCAAGGAGTTTTACGGCAAGGTCTATATAGTAAGGCTCTTCTCCGTGGAAAAAATAAATAGGAGAAAATTCTTTATTTTTAATATTTTTGGAAATAATTTCTAAATCTTTCATAATATGCAATTACCAAAGTTCAATTTTGAGCAGGATTTTGATTTTAAAATAAAGCAGGACAAAGATACATTTTTTATTTATGATTTGGTTCGCAAGGCTTATTTAGTTCTCACGCCAGAGGAGTGGGTGCGGCAGCATTGGGTGCATTATTTTCATTTTATAAAGGGAAAAAGCCTCTCTTCGCTCATTATGGAACGAAAAATAGAACTAAACGGCACCACCAAAAGGATAGATTTACTCGTAACGGAAAAAACCGAACCGCAGATATTATTAGAATGTAAAGCCCCTCATATAGCCCTCACCGAGAGCGTTTTCGAGCAGGCAGCGAGATATAATACCATAATTTCTGCTTCCCAAATTATCCTAAGCAACGGGCTTCAGCATATTTATGCAAAGTATGAAAATGGAGAGTATAAATTCCATAAATATCAATGGGAATAAATGCTTTTCCGAGTTTTTGAAATGAAAAATAGAATAGGGATAAAAAATAAAAACTTCTCAAAAGAGAAGTTTTAGGCGATCCGGACGGGACTCGAACCCGCGACCTCCGCCGTGACAGGGCGGCATTCTA
>CAUQHD010000117.1:0-4822 GCA_963517805.1 uncultured Flavobacteriaceae bacterium
AAGAAAAAAATGCTTTTCAATCCAGAGGAAAGTGTGGATTTCAATGGAAATACAGGACCTTTCATTCAGTATGCTTATGCCAGAATTCAGTCTTTGCTGAAAAGAGCCGAAGGAACGGATTTCAATTTCTCTGAAAACATCGCCCTTAGTGAGAACGAGAAAGAACTCATCATTGCTCTGAGCGAATACAAGGAAACTGTAAGCAAAGCGGCGGCGGCACTCAGCCCTGCTCATTTGGCTAATTATGTTTATGAAGTGGTGAAACTCTACAATGCTTTTTACCAAAACAATCCGATTTTGAACAACGAAAACGAAGATGTGAAAAAATTCCGACTGTATCTGTCACAGCTCACAGGTGTGGTGATTAGAAAGTCTTTACATTTGCTCGGAATAGGCGTGGTGGATAGAATGTAAAAGTATCCAACATTCTAAAAACAATAAAAAAATAAAAATCCCTCGTGTAGGAGGGATTTTTTGTTGAAGTTTTATATTATTTTATCAGCTTTTTAAGATAATCGCCGTAGCCGCTTTTTCCGTATTTTTCGGCAGATTTTAGGAGTTGTTCTTTGTTGATAAATCCTTTTTTGTAGGCAATCTCTTCGATGCAGGAGATTTTCACGCCTTGTCTTTTTTCAAGAACTTTTACGAATTCAGATGCCTCGTGAAGGGAATCAAAAGTTCCTGTATCGAGCCAAGCTGTTCCTCGGCTCATCACACCTACTTCTAACTGACCTTTTTCAAGATAAATTTTATTGATATCGGTAATTTCCAGCTCTCCTCTCGCCGAAGGTTTTAGGTTTTTAGCATATTCCACCACGGAATTGTCATAGAAATAAAGACCAGGCACGGCGTAGTTGGACTTCGGTACGGCAGGTTTTTCTTCTATGGAAACAGCTTTTTGGTTTTCGTCAAACTCTACCACGCCATATCTTTCAGGGTCGGAAACAGGGTAGGCAAATACGCAGCCGCCTTTCACTTGGGTTTTGCTTTCCAGCAGCTGAGGAAGACCAGAGCCGTAGAAAATATTATCGCCCAAAACCAGCGCCACAGAATCTGACCCGATGAACTCCTCTCCTAAAATAAACGCCTGAGCCAGCCCATCTGGAGAAGGCTGAACTTTGTATTCAAATTTACACCCGATTTGTGAGCCGTCTCCCAATAGTTTTTTGAAAGCCTCTTGGTCGTGCGGCGTAGTGATGATGAGTATTTCCCGAATCCCCGCCAATAGAAGGGTAGAGATAGGGAAATAAATCATAGGCTTGTCATATACAGGCATTAATTGCTTACTTACTGCGATGGTGAGCGGGTAGAGCCTTGTCCCAGAACCTCCCGCGAGAATTATTCCTTTCATTGTGTTATTTTAATAAATTATTTAAAAAAGGTACTTTGAAAAATTTTATAATGAATATTAGTAATAATGATGCTGCTATTACTTCAATATATCCTTTATCTATGAAAGGAGTAATCAACCAAAAAGGATGGATTAAATATAGACCTAAGGAATATTCTCGGAAAAATAAACAGGCATTCTTTGATAGTTTTATTTTTAGGGTTAATATCCCATCAAAGAAAAATTTACTAAATGGAATAAGAGATAGATACATATTATAGTCTCTTGCCCAACCATTTTTCTTTATTAAGAAAAATTCTAGGAAAAGTAGTATAAAAAAGAATAAACTTAGAAATAAGTTGGTTTTATGACTAAGTTGAACTTTTCTCAAATAGAGAAATAAAAATATAATTGGAAAACCAAAAAAAAGACCATTTCTAGTGGTAGTAAAGAATGAATAATATTTAGAAACAAGGGGTTCTAAAACATTAAATTGAAGAGAAAGGTTATAATAAGAGTCTCCCAATAGTCCAATGATATATAATATAATAGCTAATGCAAACCCTGTTTTTTTTAAATTATATTTGATAAAAAACCAAGAAGTAGAAAGACCTATCATAAGAGCAGGAAGGAACCATAAATGAAAATAGGGGTTTAGAATTAGGTGTCTTAAAAGAAATTGATAAAAACGATAAAAAGGTCGTTCTTCTGTATAGTAATATTCAGTGGAGAGCATAACAACTCCAAAAAAAACAGTCCATCCAATAAAAAGGACTAAAAGTCTTTTTAGCATTTTTATAAGAGCGGATGATGTCAAAGAATCCTGCTTCTTAAAAAACAAAAAGGCAGAGCAGACAAAAAAGAAAGGAACAGCAACTCTTGCTATAACATTAGTAAATATAAGACTAACATATTCATTATTTGGTAATATCTTTATATGAATACAAACAACCAACAAAGCCATGAAAAACTTGGTAATGTCTAAAATATTATAATTTTGATTAGTACTCATAAGAAGTTTGTTATGAATGTATTTATCTTTTTTGTTTGTAGATATTTTTTAAAACCCAAAAGTCTTTTAATACACTTATCTATATCCAAATTTGTTTTTGAACCAATTCTTTTCTATCTTGACCCGAAAATAAATTGTTTGTTTTCAGAGGATAGTATATTAGTTAAATTTGTTATCTCATCTATACTAACAGATAAATCAGCTCTATATAGCTTAAATAATTACATTGTATATTTTCTATGGCAAATGTCATTTATAGCAGCAGCTTTACCTTCATTTTTGTTTTTTAATAAGAAGTTTACGCAATCAGGAAATATTTCTTTGTAAACAAACGGAATACTCTTTAGTATTTAATCGTTTATATTCATTAAAACAAGGTATAATAATTAATAGGTTCTGACTCATAGTTTATTTTTCTTTTTTTATAACTATACTTTTTTTGTTATAATATTTTGCATAGGCGGAATTGTAAAAATGATATTTGTCTTCGGATAATTCCTTGGCGCAGATAGAGGGGATTTCTATTGTAGGTACTTGTATGTCTTCTTCAGGAGAAGATTTTATATAATTTATACGCTCTTTCATATTCTGACTAAAAGTATATGATTTTCCTGAAAGCAAGTCTCTTATTGATGTTTTTAAATAGTTTGGAGGAAAAAAAAGAGCAAATAAAAGCAATAATATACCAATATTTTTGTTTTTTATAAAAGCAATAAATTTTTTATTTATCTCAAAATTTGAATAATAAAAGAGAAGTGAAAAAATCATGGTAATCATAAAGAAAAAAGAAATAGTATTCACAGCTCTTTGTGGGGGTATTTTACCAGTAGCCCAATAACTTGGAAAAACTCCTAAAAGCAAAATAACGAATGGGAAAATAAATGCCCCTAAAGCAAATATTTTTTTTCTTTCATTGGGGATATTTAGCTTTAGATAAGCATTCTTATTTAATAGAGGAAGTAGAGCAATAGCAATAAAAAGAATACTATATAAATGTTCAAATATTAGAATGGCGCTTCTATTAATTGTTCTAGGTATGGAATATATAAGGCTTTTAGTATTCTCAAAACCTTCTGACCTTATTCCATTCCCAGGTGCTAAAAGAGATATAGCCCCAAATAAAAGGCTAAATAATATTAGTGCATATTGGAAATGATTAATTCTTTTTCTTATAAAAATATTGAAACCAATGAATAGAATTAGAGAAAGATTAAACATCAGTATACTAATCTCATTTGAACCATTTATAATGAATATAGCAAAAAGTAAAGGAAAAAAGGAATACCAATTATTTGTTTTATGGAAGAAACTCCAAACAAGAAGACATATTATACAGCTAAGGGTATAAGTTATGCTACCAGGCATCCAGTAAAATTGCTGTGCGATACTATATAAACTTAATGTGTATCCTATAAACAAAACACAAGAAATATATAATTTATCCGCCATTTTCAAAGGATTTAACACATTTTTCACAAAAACCATAAATGAGAAAAATAAGCCTAATATTATAGAAATTGCTATCACTCTATAGTACCAAATACCAGCACCATCGAAAGAAAAACTTCCTAATACAGCATTTGGAATATATCTGCCGCCCCAATTCATATAATGCCATTTCTGAAATTCTCCAAATCCTAACTCTTTAGCACTGGTATAATAACTAAAATCATCAGCTGATGGATAAATAAAAAAAGTGTTTACTATCATAAATAATACACATAAAATACTTATGATAATAAAAATTCTTTTTAGTAAATAGGTGTTGTTTTTCATGTTATGTTAATATTTAGCTATACTGTTTTTCGTAGTATTTTTGGTATTCTCCACTGGTTACATGTTCCAGCCAATCTTTATTGCTTAGGAACCAATCGATGGTTTTAGCTAGACCTTCTTCAAAAGTCACAGAAGGCTTCCAACCTAAATCTTTATTCAGTTTTGTGGCATCTATAGCATAGCGTTTGTCATGCCCTGGGCGGTCTTTCACAAAAGTGATTAGCTTTTCTGAATAGCCGGTAGGATTTCCAAGTTTTGCATCCATTTGTTTAATTAATTCCTTGATTAAATCAATATTCTGCCACTCATTAAATCCACCAATGTTGTATGTTTCTCCTGTTTTCGCTTCATGGAAAATTTGGAAAATAGCACGAGCGTGGTCTATCACGAACAGCCAGTCACGGGTGTATTTTCCATCTCCATAGATTGGCAGTGGTTTTTCGTTGATAATATTAGAAATACAAAGTGGGATCAGTTTCTCTGGGAAATGATTGGGGCCATAGTTGTTGGAACAGTTGGAAACAATGTAAGGAAGTCCATAAGTATTTCCGTAAGCTCTTACCAAATGGTCGCTGGCAGCTTTACTCGCAGAATACGGCGATTTTGGGTCGTAAGGTGTTTCCTCAGTGAAAAATCCAGTCTCTCCCAAAGCACCATAGACTTCATCCGTAGAAACATGGTAGAAAAGATTTTTTCTCGGTTCA
>CAUQHD010000118.1:0-4803 GCA_963517805.1 uncultured Flavobacteriaceae bacterium
TTGCAATACCGATACAGCTGGATGGAAACTGGGTAACACTTATGTGGACAGCCCAGGGAACTTTTTTGTTTTGGCTTGGAAAAACAAAAAAAATATCCATTTACGAAAAAATATCTCTTCCTATACTTGGACTTGCTTTTATAAGTTTTCTCGAAGATTGGTCTCGTTATCGTTATGCTGTTGATTTGGATATTCGTGCTTTCTGGAATATCAACTTCCTGACAGGTGTTTTTGCTATTTTAGGGTATGGTTTTGTTGTTTATCTTTCAAGAAAACACCCTGATCCAGAAATTGAAAAATATAGTCCTTTTAATACTATAAAGTCTCTCTATTTGCCTGCTTTATTGGTATTGACAGCATATCTTACTTTTAGAAATGAGATTGGATACTTTTTTGATTATTGGTACGAAAGCTCATCTGTTTTTGTTCGTGAAAAAGGAACTGAATACAATGAGTACAACAATGATATCGGCATTTTTAGAAATATATACCTCCTCGTTTACTCGCTCGTATTCTTTGGAGGAATGGCTCTGCTGAATTTCTATAAATTTAAGAACAAAATTTTAGGAATTTCGGCTATTGCTATCGGACTTTTAGTTTTGTTTGCTGCTCAGACTTACGGGCTGGGAGAACTTGGGGACCTTCGTTATTCCTATATCGATGGGCATTATAGCAAGTATTTTGATGTTAGCATCAACTACATTTTGGTGCGATATCTGCTCTGGGGGGCTGCTGGCTTTACGCTTTGGGCGATTTTCAAAAATGCGAAAACCCAACTGGAGAATACAAAATTCCATGTTTTCCTAGAAGCGGTGATTCATATTTCCATCCTTAATTTCTTAAGTAATGAACTGGTAACTTGGCTGGATATCGCTGGTTATCAAGATATTTTCAAACTAGGACTGAGCATCCTTTGGAGTGTTTATTCACTTATTTTGGTAAGCCTCGGAATTTACAAGAAAAAGAAATATCTCAGAATTTCTGCCCTTGTGCTGTTTGGCATCACTTTGGCTAAATTATTCCTATATGATATCTCTAATCTCAGTACGATTTCTAAAACTATCGTATTGATAATCTTAGGGTTATTGCTTCTTATCATTTCATTTTTATACAATAAATTTAAAGACAAAATCGGTGATGAAACTAAAAATTAAATCCATATTTTCACTAATTTTCTTGGGAATTTATGCTTTGGGATTTGCTCAGAAAAATAATTTTTCGTTCAAAAGAGCCATAAAACCCAATCCTGCCACCGAGTGGAACAAGATAGAAATTCCCTTGCCAATGTATGAAAAACTGAACCAAAATTTTTCTGACATTAGGATTTATCAGCTTTCGGGAAAAGATTCGCTGGAGGTTCCGTATTTGCTGTCCAAGACACAATTTGCTTCCCTTGAAAATGAAACTACTGAATATATAGGTTTTAAAATCCTAAACCAAACCAAAACTGCTGATGGATACTATTTTACGCTGGAAAGTCCCATCACAGCGGACATAGAGGAAATTGACCTGCATTTTTCTAATCAAAATTTTGATTGGAAAATAACCTTGGAAGGCAGCCACGACCAAAAACAATGGTTTTCTATCCTAGAAAATTACCGAATACTTTCCATACAAAACAGCAAAGCTGATTACAATTTCCAGCTGCTGGCTTTTGAAAAAACGAACTATAAATTTTACCGAATTTTCATTCCTAGTAAAGAAACTCCTATTTTGCAAAGGGCTTCTATGCAGGAGAAATTCACACCGAAAATAGAATTTAATAAACTGTTAATCAGCAACATAAAACAAACCAACAGCACAAAAGACAAAAACTCTGTCATCACTTTTTCTCTACCCTACAAAATCCCTATTTATTCACTGATTTTGAATATAGAGAAAAATGATGCTTTTTCGCGCCCTATAGAGATTAAATATCTGGTGGACAGCGTAAAAACAGAAAAAGGCTGGGTAAAAAATTATGAAACTTTTTACTACGGAAAAATCATTTATTATGGGGCAAAGGATTTAGATTTTTCATTTTCAAATAACGATGTGATATGGGCAAAGGATTTCCAAATTATCATTGAAAATCAAGATAATACACCTATTACTGTAAAATCTGTCAATGCAGTTTCGCCTAAATATTTTATTTATTTTAAACCAAAAAACGAAGAAAACTATTTTCTATTTTATGGAAATAAAAAATCTTCCCTCCCAGAATATGACTTAAAACTGATAGAAGACAAAGTGTTCAAACTATCAAAATCTGATGCAAGTCTCTCTGATGAGGAAAAACTTCCTAAAAAGGAAAAACCCACCAAAGAACCTTTATTTAAGGACAAAGGCTGGCTTTGGGGGGTGATGATTCTTATTATCTGTATTTTAGGATTTTTCAGCCACAGAATGCTTTCTACAAAGCAGGAAGAGTAGTTATTTTCTCTCTATCAGCGCCATGTAGAAACCATCATAGCCATCGCTCGGCATGATGTTTTCCTCCTCCACAAGGGCAAATTCTGTATTTTCGGCAAGGAATTTTCGGACCTGTTCTCCGTTTTCAGATGGAAGAATGGAGCATGTGGCATAGACCATTTTCCCTCCTTTTTTCAGGATTTTAGAATAGTTTTGCAGAATGTTTTCCTGCTCGGTTTTTATTCTGTTGATAAAATCTTCATCTATTTTCCACTTGCTGTCAGGATTTCTTTTCAGTACTCCAAGTCCTGAGCATGGCGCATCTATCAGAAGTCTGTCTGCCGTGTTGTGAAGCCTTTTGATGACTTTATTATCTTCTATAAATCTAGTTTCTATGTTGAAAGCTCCTGCTCTTTTTGCTCTTCGTTTCAGTTCAGCTAGTTTCCATTCGTAGATGTCCAAGGCTATTATCTGCCCTTTATTCTTCATCAATGCAGCGATATGAAGGGTTTTCCCTCCTGCTCCTGCACAGGCATCTACCGCTCTCATTCCTTCTTTCACATCCAAGAGTTCGGCTATTTTTTGTGATGAAGCATCCTGCACCTCGAAAAAACCTTCCTTAAAGGCCGATGTCAGAAATACATTTTTCTTTTCTTTCAGCTGGACAGCGTCTGGATAACCTCTTAATACAAAGGAATTTACGCCCTCTTCTTTTAAAATTTCTACAAGATTTTCTGCTGAAACTTTGAGTGAATTTGCCCTCAAAATCACAGGCGCCTGCTCATTGAGAGCGGACATTTCTTTCTCCCATTTTGCTCCCAGTTCTTTTTCAAACAAACCTGCCAGCCAGTCTGGCACAGAGTGTTCTATGGCTTTGGTAGGGAATGTTTTTTTGTCTAATTTAGACAAAATTCCACCTGTTTTTATTCCATCAAATTCATCAAATTTCTTGTATTTTACCTTTTTCCAAAGGAGATAAGCCAAAATCAAATTGTAGATATTAGAAGGTTTTGTCCCCTCGCCCATGTAGTATTCCAAGCGTTTTTTCCAGCGGACTATATCATAGAATATCTCCGAAACCACCTGCCTGTCGGCACTTCCCCATTTTTTATGAGCTTTTAGTAATCGCTCCAAAACCTTATCAGCATATTTTTTATCCTGAAAAAAAGTTTCCTCCAATGCATCATGAATTCCTATCAGTAAGTTGCGGTGTATCAATTCCATTCTATAAAGTATAAATTAAATTTCTGCAAAAATACATTTTTAAGACCAGAAAAAATATTAGATTTTTAAAAATTATCGTTTTTCACTATCTTTGCGACATTAAATTTTAAAATATAAAATTATGAGCGATTCTATAATTTGTCCAAACTGCGGTTCGGAATTTACTTATGAAAATGGTGATTTAATGGCTTGTTCGCAATGTTTCCACGAGTGGAATCCTGCGGAAGAGTCTGCAAACAGCGGTGATAAAGTTTTGGACGCCAATGGCAACGAGCTTCAGAATGGAGATACCGTAGTTGTCATCAAAGACCTGCCTGTAAAAGGAGCTCCTAAGCCTATAAAATCGGGAACGAAAGTGAAAAATATCCGTTTAAATCCCGATAGCGACCATAACATAGACTGCAAAATAGACGGCTTCGGGTCTATGGCTTTAAAATCTGAATTTGTGAAAAAAGCATAAAATGAAAAAACATATCATTCGGATTGCGCTTATGGCTTCAATCCTCTCTTTTTCAGTTTCCTGCAAAAAAGAAACAGCGGAAAACAATCAGCCTAAACAGACTGAACAAATTTCTGATGCGACTATCTATAATTTAGATAAAGAGCAATCCAACATAGACTGGAGAGGCTACAAAATATTCAAATCACAGAATACCAGCCACTTCGGGACAATGAACTTTTCGGAAGGAGAAATCGGTGTAAAAAACGGAGTGATTGTTTCTGGGAAATTTGTCGCTGATACCAAATCTTTGACAAACATAGACTTAGCTGATGATAAAGAGGCTTCTGAAAAGCTAAACCAGCATTTAAAAAGTGTAGATTTTTTCGATGTGGAAAAATATCCCACTGCTGTTTTTGAACTCACAAAAGTAACTCCCACAGAACAAGGAGATTACAACAGCACATTAGAGGGAAATCTTACGATAAAAGACCAGACAAAATTGGTAAGTTTTAATGCCAATGTAAAGGTAACGGATGAGCAGATAACGATTTCTACCGAGCCGACAGACATTAACCGGCAGGATTTTAATGTAAATTTCCAATCTCCCGTAGAAAACGGCATCCTAAAAAACGAAATAACTTTGCAAATTTCTGTAAAAGCAAATGTAAAGAAATAATTTAAAATACTTAATTTTTCGTATTTTTGCAGAATTAATAACATTTTAGAAATGCTTAATAAAATTGATG
>CAUQHD010000119.1:0-4733 GCA_963517805.1 uncultured Flavobacteriaceae bacterium
TTTTACTTATTTTTTAGTTGAACAACCTGCCATTGTGGTAATTTTAACAGCCTCTGTCGGAGGGAGATTTTTATTTCTTTCTATGAGGCTTTCTATCATATTTCGGGTAATTTCTGTGTAGATTTCAGATATTTTAGTTCCATCATTCAGAGCGGCTGGTTTTCCTGTATCTCCTGCCTCTCTTATTCCTTGTATTAAAGGGATTTCGCCCAAAACAGGAATGCCCAAATCTTTTGCTAAATTTTGGGCGCCTTCTTTCCCAAAGATATAATATTTATTATCTGAAAGCTCTTCTGGGATAAAATACGCCATATTCTCCACAAGCCCTAAAACAGGGATATTGATGCTTTCCATTTGGAACATTGCGATTCCTCTTCTCACATCTGCCAGAGCCACATGCTGAGGCGTGCTTATAATAACTGCTCCCGTAACAGGAAGTTCCTGAATTACAGACAGATGTATATCCCCCGTGCCAGGAGGAAGGTCTATGAGTAGAAAATCCAGCTCCCCCCAGCCCGTATCACGAATCATCTGGTGAAGGGCTTTCCCTGCCATTGGCCCTCGCCAAACTACGGCTTTATTTGCCCCTGAAAAATATCCAATAGACAGCATTTTTATTCCATACTGCTCTATGGGTTTCATGAGGTGTTTCCCATCGATTTGAATGGAACTTGGTTTACTGCCTTCAGTATTGAACATTGTGGGAATAGATGGACCATATATATCTGCATCCAGAAGTCCTGCTTTGAAGCCCATTTTTAATAAAGTTACAGCCAAATTAGCAGCCACAGTAGATTTACCTACGCCTCCTTTTCCAGATGCTATGACAATGATGTTTTTTACGCCTTGTATTTCTTTTCCTCTGATATTTGGTTTAGGTTTTATTTCTGGAGAAGAAATTTTAAGCTTTAATACATATTGATTATTAAATTCCTTGGAAAACGCCTCTTTTATGGCTGTTTCTAGCTTTTTCTTCTCGTGCATAGCTGGAGAATGGGCTACCATATCTATATAGACATCATTTTCAATGATTTGTAGATTGGTTACCAATTCCTCTATTCCTATTTTTTTTAAAAAATCTTCTACTTTATTTCTTTCTAACATCAATTAATTCAAAATATATTCTGACAAATTTAATTAAAATTAAATAAAAGAATGATTTATAAGAGTTAAAAATATTTCAAACAAAAAAACCTCTGTAAATAGAGGTTTTTTATTAATTAAAAACAATATTTTTTAATATTTAATATATATTATTAAGACTCAATGTCATCATTTAGTATTCTTTTTGCAAATCTATATCTTGCGCCCCAATATTTTTCATTTAAGGAAGATATTGTAACTCCTTTAGATGTAGATGCATGGATAAATTTGATTTCTCCTTCTCGTGTAATATCTTGGACAATACCCACATGGGAAATTCTGCTTCCTCTTGTTTGAAAAAATAGTAAATCACCCTTTTCCAAATTGTGTTTTTCTATTCTTTCTCCTTCTTGTGCTTGTGCAGCAGCTACTCTTGGCAAAGATATCCCCGTAGTAGAACCAAATACAGATAGAACAAATGCAGAGCAGTCTATCCCGCTTCTAGTCATTCCCCCAAATCTATAAGGAGTTCCTATGTAAGTGCTTGCTTCATTTAGTATTTGGTCTATAGTATTGGACTTTTTTAGTTCTTTTTCTATAGATGCGAGGATTTTTGTATTATCTTCTTTTACTATTTTAACTTCCTCTGTATGCGTTTTTTTTGCTTCTTCTAGTTTTGCAACTAAAACTTCATCTTCATTCTCAGTATGAACTTTCTGCATCACTGGAGCTGTTACCATGTAGTTGGAAACACACGACTGTAACGAAAATATAGCAATAATAATAAAACTGTGATACAAAAACTTTTTCATACTTATTAATTTTTATAGATTGATAGAAGAGAAATGGAATATTTTGAATCGTTTTCAAAAATTCACTTTGCAAAAATAGGGAGCTTTTTCGTAAGGAGATGTAATGTTAAGCCGTAACATATTATTTTTAACAAAATTTAACAAATAAACCATAAAATTTAAAATTTTTCTTTACATAAATAGGAAGTTTGGAGGAATTCGGTTTTATAAAGTTTTAACATTTTGTAAAAAATTGTATTTATATCAAAAGTTGTATATTTGCCCTTTCAAAAAATAAAAAAGTGAATTTATCAAAAGAAGTAAAAGCGGGACTTATTGCGATTTTTGCGATTGTAAGTTTCATGTTATTTTTTCAGTTTTTGAAAGGGAAAAATGTATTTTCTACAGATAATTTTTTCTTCGTAAAATATGACAATGTAGATGGACTAGAACCATCTAACGCGGTAACTATCAACGGATTGAAAGTCGGCTTGGTAGACCAGATTATTCCTATAACATCTAAAGATGGCAAAATAAGTTTCGTGGTAAGAATTTCTGTGGATGACCAGTATTCTTTCTCTAAAAACTCACCAGTAGAAATCTTTGAACCAAGTTTAATGGGCGGTAAGCAACTGAAAATCAATTTGGTTTATGATAATAAAATTGCGAAAGACGGCGATACATTAGGAGGAAAATTCCAACTTTCTGCCATCAATGCTATGACATCCGAAATGGGCCCGAAAGTTTCCAGTGTTCTTACAAAAGTAGATTCTACACTAGCTAGCACAAATAAAATCCTAGACGAGCAGAACAGAAGAGAAATAAAACAACTTTTGGCTAATCTAAACGCCACTGTATCAGCTTTCAAAACTACAGCTGACCAAACCAACAAACTTTTGTCTTCTAATGAACATAAAATAAGCTCTCTACTAGATAATGCAAACCAAACGATGGTTTCTACGAAAAATACAGTAGATAAATTCGGAAAAGTAGCAGATGAAATAGATGCTAAAAAACTTAACCAATCTATAGAAGAACTTAGCAAAACAGCCAATCAGCTAAACCAAGTAATCGCAGGAATAAACCGAGGAGAAGGCTCTCTAGGAAAACTAATGAAAGATGAAGAGCTTTACAATAATCTAACTAAAACTTCTAACTCACTAAACGAACTTATAAGCGATTTAAAACAAAATCCTAAGAAATACATCAACATTTCTGTTTTTGGGAAAAGCAAATAAATTAAAATTCTAAACTAAATAGGGCAGTGTGAAATTCATACTGCTTTTGCTTTTTAGTTAGTTTTTTATTTAACACAATTGGAGAATAAAAAAGATTGATTACTTTTGCGTTCACAAATCATGAAACCAAGAAAGATTTATTATATGAAAAATTGGTGGCTTTTATTTATTGTTTTGTTTGTTTCTTGCTCAAAAAATGCCCAAGTATATGCACCTGTGGGCGGGCTAAGTGAGGAAGAAATGGGCGTTTCCAAAAACAGAGCAAAACAGCTAAACACCATAGAAAGGGAACAAATCCAAGAATGGATTTCCAAACAGAAAGAAAAATTCTATCCTACCCAGCTCAACTACTGGAGCAATATAGAAAATCTAGAACAAAGAAAGAAAAAACAAGACGGAGAATTGGTCTCTTTTCAGTATGAATTGTATGATTTTGATTTACAAAAATTCTACGAAAAACCTAAAACTTATAAAGACGCTCCTCTCGGAAAATTCGAGGAACTGGATGCCATAGAGGATGCCGTTCGGTATCTAAATCCTGATGAAGAAACTACCCTTCTCGTTCCTTCCGTTCTGGCGTATGGGACTTACGGAGATGGTGACCAAATCCCTTACGACATGCCTCTAATCATTAAACTAAAACTTATAAAATAATTTCTAATATTATGAAAAGAATCTTATTCTTATTGATTTCTGCTTTAATTTTAACAAACTGTAAACCTATTTATAAAAAAATGAATATAGACAAAGCACTTTACGAAAAACTTCCTGATGGGGTCTATGCAAAAATGGAAACCTCAAAAGGAGACATGATTATTCAGTTCTTCGACAAAGAAGCTCCCGTTACGGTGGCTAACTTCGTAGGACTAGCACAAGGAACTATAGAAAACAAGGCGAAAGCAAAAGGACAGCCTTACTATGATGGAATTATCTTCCACAGAGTGATTAAAGACTTTATGATCCAAGGTGGTGACCCTACAGGAACTGGAATGGGCGACCCTGGGTACAAATTTGATGATGAAAAAAATGATTTGAGACACGAAGGAAAAGGTTACCTTTCTATGGCAAATTCTGGCCCTAACACAAACGGTTCTCAGTTCTTCATCACAGAAGTGGCTACGCCTTGGCTGGATGGAAGACACACTATTTTCGGGAAAGTAATCAGCGGTCTGGAAACTATCGATGCTATCGCAACGGTAGAAAAAGGACAACAAGATAAACCGAAAGAAGATGTGGTTATCAAAAAAGTAGAAATCTTCACAAAAGGTGACAGCTACAAATCTTATGATGCTGCAAAAATCTTCAACGAAGGTAAAAATAAAATTCAAGAAAAAAACAGACAAGAGCAGGAGAAAAAATTCGCTTCTCTAAAAGAAGGAATGCAGCAGACTCCATCAGGTTTGTTCTATAAAATAACCAAACAAGGAAACGGAAAACAGCCACAAAAAGGAGATGTAGTTTCTGTTCACTACGCAGGAAGACTCGTAAATGGACAGGAGTTTGACAACTCTTTCAGAAGAGGAGAACCGATAGAAATTCCTATTGGCGTTGGTCAAGTGATTAAAGGCTGGGATGAAGGTATTATGCTTCTAAAAGAGGGCGATGCTGCTACTCTTCTTAT
>CAUQHD010000120.1:0-4692 GCA_963517805.1 uncultured Flavobacteriaceae bacterium
AAAAATATTTATCTTTGAAAATAAGTTTTATGTAATGGATTTTGAGATTGATAATTTGGATGGCTGGAAAGAAGTTATAAAAAGCATTTTTCCACATTTGAAGCATAATATTTTGCTGTTAAAAGGCAATTTGGGCGCAGGGAAAACCACTTTTACCAAATATCTGCTGGAGGAAATGGGAAGTGCAAACGGTGTGGATTCTCCCACTTATTCCATTGTAAATGAATATAATACTCTAAGAGGAAAGGTGTTTCACTTTGACCTTTATAGAATGAAAAGTGTGGAAGAAATCCAAGACATTGGGATAGAGGAGTATATAGACAACGGATTTTTGTCCATTATAGAGTGGCCAGAGATTTATGAAGAGGAACTTTATGACATCCCATACCACGAGATGAAAATAGAAAATACAGGAAGCATAAGGAAAATTTCTTTTTCATCAAAAAATGATTGACAGCAATAAATAGTTTTAAAAATATCCCATGAACAGTAGTGTTTTTACTCCTTTTACCGAGAAAGAGTTGGTACCGCAAGAGGAAAGGCTGGAAGTGATAAAGAAAGGCGGAATCATGACCATAGGCGTTCCGAAAGAGACCTCTCTGAACGAAAACAGAGTACCGATAACTCCCGATGCTGTACAGGTTTTGACGCAGTGCGGATATAAACTCATGATAGAATCTGATGCGGGCAAAAAGGCATTTTTCAGTGATTTGGAGTATTCTGAAGCAGGAGCTATTATAGTGGATAAAGCTAAGGCTTTTGAGCAGGATTTGGTACTGAAAGTAAGTGCTCCTTCTTTAGAGGAAATAGAATTATTGAAACCTAATTCGTATATAATCAGCGCATTACAGATTAACCTTAGGGAAAAAGAGTATTTCAAGAAACTTTCTGAAAAGAAAATCAATGCCATAGCCTACGAGTTCATAGAAGATGAAAATAAAGAACAGATGCTGGTAAAGCTGATAGGCGAGATAGCGGGCGGAATGTCAGTGCTTTACGCATCGGAGATGCTTGCCGTTTCAAAGGGACTTATGCTCGGTGGAATCACAGGAGTGCGCCCTGTGGAAGTGGTGGTTTTGGGTGCGGATATTGTAGGAGAATATGCAGTCAGAGCAGCGATAGGGCTGGGTGCCACAGTGAGGGTTTTTGATAATTCTCTATCCAAACTTAGAAATATTCAAAATTCCATAGGTAGCCGAATTTCTACCTCGATGATAGACCCAAAGGAACTGACCAAAAGCCTCCGAAGAGCCGATGTGCTGATAGGAAGCATTCCGAGAATAAATATGCCTCCTATCGTGACAGAAAAAATGGTAACGCTGATGAAACAAGGGAGTGTCATCGTAGATTTGACCATAGATACAGGGAAATGTGTGGAAACTACGGAAGTTACTGATTTTGAGAAGCCTTATGTGGAGAAGCACGGAATCTTGCATTCTGGACTACCGAATTTGACTTCCAAAATTCCAAGAACCACCAGCAAAGCCATTAGCAATTTCTTTTTGAGTTATCTTCTGAAAATCAATGAAGAAGGTGGTTTTGAAAATGTATTAAAATTAGGAAACGGCTGCAGACAGGGATTTTATATGTACAAAGGGCGCCATACCAAACAGCTGGTTTGTGACAAATTTGGGCTTAAATTTAATGATATCAATCTACTATTGTTATAAAATAAAAATCGGTCTTTTTGGAGACCGATTTTGCATTATATTTTCATAATGTCTGCTTCTTTTACTTTTAAGTGTTCATCAGAACTTTTGACATATTTGTCAGTCAATTCCTGAATTTTACTTTCCGTATCTTTGATAACATCCTCAGAAACACCTTCTAATTTTTTAAGGTCTTTCATTGCTTCTTGTCTTGCGTTACGGATGGTTACTTTCGTTTGTTCAGCTTCTGCTTTGGCTTGTTTTGCTAATTCTTTTCTTCTTTCTTCCGTTAGAGGCGGTACATTTAGAATGATATTTTCGCCGTTATTAGAAGGCGCAAAACCAAGGTTAGAAACGATAATCGCTTTTTCTATTGCTCCTATGGCGTTTTTGTCCCAAGGCTGGATAGAGATGGTCATGGCATCAGGAATAGAGACATTGGCAACCTGCGAAAGCGGTGTCATCGCTCCGTAATATTCCACCATTACATCTTGCACCATAGCTGTAGAAGCTCTACCAGCTCTGATTTTTTGGAAAGCGTGATCCAAATGTTTTATCGCTGCATCCATTTCTTGTTTAGCAGATGCTATGATAAGTTCTAATTCTTCCATTGTATATTGAAAATTTGATAAATTACACATTTAGTTTACGATAGTTCCTATATCTTCTCCTTCTACTATTTTCAGGAGATTATTCTCTTTATTCATATCAAAGACAATGATAGGGAGATTGTTCTCTTGGCTTAGAGTAAAGGCAGTCATATCCATTACTTTAAGGTTTTTCTCAATCACTTCATTGAATGACAAGTTATTGAATTTCATGGCATTGTCGTTTTTCTCTGGGTCGCTGTCGTAGATGCCATCTACTCGTGTTCCTTTCAGGATTACATCAGCGCCTATTTCTATGGCTCTGAGTGTAGCGGCTGTATCCGTAGTGAAATAAGGGTTTCCTGTTCCTGCTCCGAAGATGACAACTCTTCCTTTTTCTAAGTGTCTTACGGCTCTTCTCTTGATGAAAGGCTCTGCTATTTTGTCCATTTCTATGGCTGTCTGGAGTCTGGTTTTCAGACCGATGTCCTCCAAAGCGCCTTGTAGAGCCATTCCATTGATTATCGTAGCGAGCATTCCCATGTAGTCGCCCTGAACTCTATCCATTCCCTTAGCCGCTCCAGAAACTCCTCGGAAGATGTTTCCGCCGCCGATTACTATGGCAACTTCGCAGCCTTTATCCACTACTTTTTTGATTTCTTGGGAATATTCATTAAGCTTCTCAGTATCAATACCATATTGTTTGTCTCCCATAAGGGCTTCTCCGCTTAATTTTAGTAGAATTCGTTTGTATTTCATTGTCTTATAATGTTTTAATTTTTATGGTTGATAAAGATTCAGTCTTTAAAGCATCCAAAAATTCATGCAAATATAAACAAATCAGAAAGAAAATAATAGAATATTTTGGATTATGAGACAATAAAATTTAATTTTGGCTTTATGAATAAGAAAGGTTTGGTTATAGCCATTGATGGATTTTCATCCACAGGAAAAAGTTCTATTTCTAAAGTAGTAGCAGACACTTTGGGACTTATCCATATCGATACAGGTGCCATGTATAGGGCGATTACGCTTTTTGGGCTGAGAAATTTTAAGAACGAAAAACAAGAGATAGATTTGTCTAAACTGCTTCAGAATTTGAATGAAATTTCATTAGAATTTAGAGAAAATAGCGGGAAATTAGAAATTTATCTAAATGGAGAAAATGTAAGCAAGGAAATTCGTACTACAGAAGTCTCTGATAATGTTAGTTTTATAGCAAAACAGCCCGAAGTGAGGGAGCGTTTGGTGGTTTTACAAAGGGATATTGCAGAAAAACAAGGCGTGATTATGGATGGCAGGGATATAGGAACGGTGGTTCTGCCAGATGCAGATTATAAATTTTTCCTTACAGCAAGTGCTGATGAACGCGCAAGAAGAAGATTTTTGGAACTGCAAAGCCTTGGTATAGAGACTACTATAGAGGAAGTAAAGCAAAATCTCATAGAAA
This sequence comes from uncultured Flavobacteriaceae bacterium, assembly GCA_963517805.1. GTDB lineage: Bacteria > Bacteroidota > Bacteroidia > Flavobacteriales > Weeksellaceae > JABCPE02. Next base: position 3,687 of record CAUQHD010000120.1, read on the forward strand.
GAGACCGAATAGACAGCGAAAGAGAGATTTCTCCACTGAAACAGGCTGAGGATGCGATACTTATAGATAATACAAACCTAAATAAAGAAGAAACCATAGATTTGATTTTATCATACATTAAGAAATAATTAACAGAAAAAAATTGTTTGTTTGGTATATTTATTGTACTTTTATCGAAGTAATAGCAAAGGGCTATTCAGAGATAAATATTAACATTTAAAAAATTTACTAAAATGTCAAGAGAAAGAAATTCAGGTATTGTGCTAGGTTTATTAGCAGGTGCTGCAATAGGTTCATTATTAGGTGTATTATTCGCTCCAGAAAAAGGAGTAGAAACTAGAAAAAGATTAAGAAGAAAAGCTGAAGATTTGAGAGATGAAGCTTTGGATCACTACGAGCATCTTTCCGAAAAAGTGAAGCATGGTGCAGAAAAAGTGGTGGCTAATGTGAAAGAAAGCTATGAGAACTATAAAAAGCATAGTCAGTCTCCAAAAGACGCAGAAGTTTAATAGTAAGATGATTTAAAAGAGGGGATTTATAAAAAAGTCCCCTTTTAGTTTTCAAAAGAGAAAGGAAGATGATAGGCTTGTTTAAAAATTATATAGAAAAAAGAATCAGTCTCTTAAAACTAGAAACGACAGAAACTTCTGTCAAGGTGCTTAGTATGGCAGTGTATATCCTGCTGTTGGTCACTTTGGGGATTTGTTTTTTTGCGTTTTTCTGTCTGGGGCTGGGGCTTGTGATTGGTAATTTGCTGGGAAATTATGCTTATGGGATGCTTATCATGGCGAGCATATTTTTGGTAGGTTTTTTGGTGGTTTTTTCTCAGAAGAAAAATATCATAGAAAATCTAAAAGAGCGTTTGGTGAACATTATTTACAATGAAGAATAAGATGGGAAAAATAAAGAATTTTCAAGATTTAAAAAATCAAAAAGAAGAACTCAAAGCAGAAATCAAAGAAATAGAATCTGTGCTGAGTTTTGAAAACCCAAGAAAAACCTTAGG
>CAUQHD010000121.1:0-4563 GCA_963517805.1 uncultured Flavobacteriaceae bacterium
TTGGTAAGACTTCCGATGAACACATCATACATCCCGCTCCTTCCGTGAGACCCCTTTACTCTGTAGTCTGCCTCTTTTTCTTTGGCATAATCTAAAATAATGTCCTTAGCGATGCCTTGCTTCAATAAATGTTCACAATCCACGCCCAGCGCTATAACACGCTGTTCCAGCTTGTTCAGTTCAAGGAGTTCTTCCTTTATCTCACTTTGTTCGATTTCTGGAAAATACTGCATTCCCACATCTCCCACTGCCAGACCCAAATCCACAGGAGCAACATGTATGAGACAAATTTTTCCTTTTATTTCTTTTGCGAATTTTACTGCCGCAGTGAGCAGAGTATCAGTAGTTTTTCCAAAATCTACAGGTAAAATGATAGTAGCCATAACATTAATTTTTTATTGTTTCAATAAAGATATAGTTTTTTTACCGAACACCAAAATTTTTAATTATGTTTTTTGTCAGTTAAAATCTGCTTCTGAGTTGTATAGCTGTAAAAACTTTCTTGGTATATAGCGGGAAATCAGCGTTTTGCAGCCATCCGTAATAGCCTATATCTCTTTGGAAAACATCTTTCACATTCTGTCCTTTGTATTTTCCAAAAGTGAAAATTTCTTCATTTTTTTCGTTAAAAGCAATGAATCCAGCCAAATCCGCAAATTTATTGTGATAAGAAATTTCACTCAGTCCCGCAATATCGTTTGGTAAATCTTGGTAATGAGCGACCTGTGCATCCAAAACCTCGAATGTTGCCAATACATCTGCCTCGGCTGAATGGGCGTTATCAAGTGTTTTTCCGCAATAGAACCGATAAGCCGCGGTAAGGTTTCTCGGCTCCATTTTATGAAAAATAGTCTGTGCATCTACGAGGCGGAATTTCGCTAAATCAAAATCTAACCCAGCCCTCAAAAGTTCTTCAGCCAAAAGAGGAACATCAAACCGATTGGAATTGAATCCGCCTAAATCTGCTCCGGAAATTATTTCCATAATTTTTGGTGCGATTTCCTTAAATGTGGGAGCGTTTTTTACATCTTCATCGCTAATGCCATGTACCTGCGTAGATTCCTTAGGTATGGGCATTTCTGGATTTACAAGCCATGTTTTGCTCTCTCGTGAAGCATCGGGATTAACTTTTAATATGCATATTTCTACGATTTTATCTTTCCCGACATTAGTTCCTGTGGTTTCTAAATCAAAGATACATAGGGGTTTATGGAGTTTTAAATTCATTTTTATTTTAATTGCTTTTGAAATATTAATGACACTAATATATAATAGATTATGACTGCTGGAATGCCTACAATTCCTAAAATCGCCAAAATTAAAATACTTCCGATAAATAGGGCAAGTTTGGGATAATTATCTTCCAGTTTCATGGATTTGAATTTCATGGCAATCATTTTAACAGGGCTGATGAGCAGCCAAGAAGACAATCCTGTAAATATTATCAAAAGCCATTGATTATCAAGTAAAAAACCGAAAGCATTTCTTTCCATATAAGCGTAGTAAAGCCCAAAAATCAGGAAAGTGTTACTCGGTGTATTCAGCCCTTTAAAATAGTATTTCTGTTCATCATCAATATTAAAAATAGCCAGTCTGAGGCAAGAAAACAGAGTGATAAATAATCCTAAATATTTGACTTCAAAAGGAAAAACGCCATAACCAAAAGGCTCTAACATTTTGAACATTGTAAGCCCAGGCAACAGCCCGAAAGTAACCATATCCGCCAAGGAATCGAGCTGTACGCCAAGTTCTGAGTTAGATTTTAAAGCCCTTGCAATGAATCCGTCAAAAAAATCTAACACGGCGGAGATAATGATACAGACCGCTGTAATCTGATAATTTCCCTGCAAAAGCATAATCGCTCCCACGCTTCCTGAAAAAAGATTGCCCAGTGTAAAGGCATTAGCCAAGTTGTTTTTAATAAAATTCATTTTTCCTTTTTATAAATTATTATGCTCAAAAAATAGAATAGAGAACAAAAATAAGAACTATTAAAGTATTTTTATTATAATTTTGCAAAAATAAGAAAACTCTATAAATTATAAATCTTAAAATCCCTATGAAAGAATCCCGTTTCAGAGAAATATATGTTCTGTTATATAGGCTTGGGCTTGTGTTTTTATTCTATCAAATTGCCAGATTATTGTTTTGGTTTTTTAATAGAAATTTAATCAAAATAGAAACCGTCAGCGAATATTTCAATATTGCCTATTATGGAACGGCTTTTGACACTACGGCTATTCTTTATATCAATGCTCTTTTTATTTTGTTAAGTATTATTCCGTTGACAATCAACACTAAAAAGGGTTATCAAAAAATGCTTTTTTGGGTATATTTTGTTACCAACGGACTGGCGTATGCCATGAATTTTGGTGATTTTGTTTATTTTAAATTCAGCCAGAGCCGCCTTACTTCGGCAGTTTTGAATGTTGTTGAAAATGAGGATAATCTTGTTAAAGTTTTCATGGCTTCCATTTTCCAAAATCCATTCATTATGCTGTCTTTTCTTGGGTTGATGGCTTTATGGGTGTTTCTTTATAAGAGAATAAAAATAGAAGAAAACAGACCGAGCAGGCTTGTTCCTTATTTCATATTTTCAGTCCTTCATCTGTGTCTTGCCGCGGTGCTTACGGTGGGCGGTATCCGTGGAGATTTCAAACACAGCACCCGCCCTATTAATATGGTGGATGCCAATAGGCATATTCAAAATCCAGTTCATGCCAATGTGGTTCTCAATAGTGTTTTTTCTTTTTTTAGGACAATAAACACCAATGGTTTTAAGGAAGTCCATTTCGTTGATGAAAAATTTATTGAAGAAAATATCCATCCTTTTAAATTATATGAGAGACAAACTCCCAACCCTCGGCCTAATATTGTTATTTTCATTGTAGAAAGTCTCGGACGCGAATATACAGGGGCTTTCAATGAGGGGAAAGATATTAAAGATTATGTTTCCTACACTCCGTTTTTGGACAGCCTTGCCCGCGAAAGCCTTATTTTTCCAAATACTTTTGCTAATGGGCGACAGTCTATCCATGGGATGAGCAGTATTTTGGCGGGTATTCCTACACTGAAAGATGCTTTTACAGGTTCGCCTTATTCCAACCAAAAAATACAATCCATTGTTTCTGTTTGTAATGATTTAGGTTACGATACTTCTTTCTATCATGGTGCGCCGAATGGTTCTATGGGCTTTCTCGGCTTTGGGAATATTCTTGGGTTTAAACATTATTTTGGAAAAACGGAATATAATAATGATGCCGATTTTGATGGGATATGGGCTATATGGGATGAGCCTTTTCTTCAATATTTTGCTAAAAATACAGGGAAATCACAGCCTTTTATGGCTACGGTTTTTACGGCTTCGTCTCACCATCCGTTTAAAATTCCAGAAAAATATCAGGGAAAATTCAAAAAAGGCAAAATAGACATGCATGAACCTATCCAATATCTGGATTATTCACTCAAAAAATACTTTGAAACAGCTAAAAAACAGCCTTGGTATCACAATACTATTTTTGTAATCACTGGCGACCACACGAACCAAGTCTATTATCCTGAATTTGAAAAAGCAATGAACCGATACGCCCTACCGCTTCTGTTCTATTCGCCTAATCCTGAATATAAATTAAAAGGAATAAACAACGAATTTGCCCAGCAGATAGACATTTACCCTACGCTTGCAGACCTCATTGGCTACAACCAGCCCATCCGAAGCTGGGGGAGAAGCCTCGTTTCCGACTATAGAGAAGAGTATTTTATCATAAATTCTGATGGAATTCAGGAGCATTTCATCATTGGGGATTATATCTATCTGTTTAATGGAAAGGAAATTACAGGAATTTATAAAAACACGGATATTGGGTTAGAAAATAATCTACTTGGCAAAATAAATTCGCCAGAAATAAAACAGGGGGAACTCCTCTGCAAGGCTTGGCATCAGGACTATATGAATAGAGTCATCAACAGGAAATTGGATAAAAGATAAAATCAATGTATTGATAATGTTTAAATTTTCCTAATATCATAAACCACGGAAAATAAAAAGTTTTAGTATGAAATGTTTTTGTTGTTTAAGATAAATTTGTACTTTTGGCACTTTAAAATTAATAATTATGAAAAAACTATTTTTCAGCCTTATGTTTTCTCTTGTCGGTACTTTATCTTATGCTCAGATAGAAGGGAAATGGAAAACGATAGATGATGAAACAGGAAAGGCAAAATCCATTGTAGAGATTTTCAAAAAGTCTGATGGAAAGTTTTATGGAAAAGTGATTCAGCTGCTGATAAAACCAGCTGACCCGAACTGCTCCTCCTGCAAGGACGACCGCAAAGGAAAGCCTATTTTAGGCATGGAAGTCATCCGTGGATTACAGCAAGATGGAAGTGAGTTCAGCGGAGGAACTATTACAAACCCTAAAAACGGAAAAACCTACAAATGCACCGTGAAAAAAGAAGGCAATAAACTTATCGTTCACGGATATATTGGCTTCTCCTTTATCGGAAGAACCCAAACTTGGTATAAAGCTGATTAATTCAGCTTTTTTTATTTTAAATTCCCTA
>CAUQHD010000122.1:0-4539 GCA_963517805.1 uncultured Flavobacteriaceae bacterium
ATATCAGTTGGTTTTATTTCAGCATGGGCGGATTTCTTTCATTTTGACAGAAAGGCAAAACATCTTTGCGGCAACCTTCCGTCATTTGACGGAAAGCCCAAACAACTTGTGGGAGACTTCTGTCATTTTACAGAAAGGCAAAACAATTCTGCGGCAACCTTCTTTCATTTTACAGAAAACTCAAACAACTTGCGGGAAGCTTCTGTCATTTTACAGAAAGGTAAAACAACTTTGCGGCGACCTTCTGTAAGTTTTTTTTAAAAGGAAAAAAGTTGGACAGATGAACATTAACTAATATTTAACGCTTTGCTCGTTTTATTTAATAATTTTTAACCTACATTTATTCTATCTTTGGCACAGAATAAAACCGCAGATGGGTTTTGTTTAAAATTAATCAATTATTATAATATGTCAAAAATACTTTGGATAGATGATGAGATAGAACTCCTGAAACCACACATCGTGTTTCTGGAAAACAAGGGGTACGAGATTACTGCCGTAAATAATGTAAATGAAGCACTCGGGCTGATAGAAAAAGAACCTTTCCATTTAGTCCTTCTGGATGAAAACATGCCGGGTATTTCTGGTCTGGAAGCCATCCCGATGATAAAAGACCTGAATGCGAATATAAAAATAGTAATGGTGACCAAAAATGAAGAAGAACATATCATGGAACAGGCCATCGGCTCGCAGATAGATGACTATATCCTGAAACCCGTAAACCCAAGCCAGATACTGCTCTCCTTGAAAAAAAATCTGCAACAAGACACGCTGGTGGAGCAAAAAACCATTACCGAATATCAGCAGGAATTCCGAAACTTAAGTATGGAACTTTCTACTCTGAGGACTTACCAAGACTGGGCAGAATATTATAAAAAAATACTAAACTGGGAGATAAAATTTGATAAAGTTTTTGATAACGACTTTGCCGACCTGCTCCAAAACCAAAAAGAAGAAGCCAACATACAGTTTGCCAAGTTTATAGAAAACAACTATGAAGACTGGCTAAATTCAAATGACAAGCCTCTGATGAACCACACCATTTTCAAGGAAAAAGTAAAACCCGAAGTAGAAAAAGGCAAAACACTCCTATTAGTAATAGACAACCTGAGATATGACCAATGGAAAGTAATAGAGCCGCTTTTCACAAAGTTTTATAATAAAGTTTCGGAGGATTATTTATACAGCATTTTGCCTACGGCTACACAATACGCAAGAAATGCTTTCTTTGCGGGGCTTCTCCCATCAGAAATAGAAAAAAAATATCCCGACAAATGGTTTAATGACAATGAGGAAGGAAACAAAAACGAATTTGAACACGATTTCCTAAGAGACCAGATGAAGCGCCTCGGCTTGCAGGCAAAAACATCTAAATACATCAAAATCCTCAATTCGGATTTTGAACAAAAAACATTGGATGATTTTGGGCAGTACAAAAACCACGACCTGCTGGTGATTGTCTATAATTTCATAGACATCCTTTCGCATGCAAAGACAGATAATGTAATTGTAGATCAGCTGATAAGAGATGATAAGACTTTCCGGTCGCTTACGCTCAACTGGTTTGAGAATTCATCTTTAATAAAGATTATAAAAACCGCCGCGGAGAACAACTACCGCTTAGTAATCACTACCGATCATGGAATGATTTATGTAAAAAAACCCAGCAGAGTGGTGGGCGACAGAGAGACCTCTACCAATATACGCTACAAAACGGGACGCAGCCTTACCTACGAAGACCGCGATGTTTGGGCGATTGCCAACCCAGAGAAACTCTTCCTGCCCAAAGGAAATGTAAGCAGCAAATATATTTTTGCAAAGAATAATTTCTTTTTTGCTTACCCTAAAAATTACAACCATTTTGTAAATTATTATAAAGACACCTATCAGCACGGAGGGATTTCCCTAGAAGAGATTATTATTCCGTTCAGTGTGTTAGAACCCAAAAAATAGTTTTTTTCATCATAATTTTTATTTAATTGTTAAAAAGAGAAACTCAGTACCAAAAATTGATACTGAGTTTCTTTTATTTCGTAAAAAGCAGTTCGCGGTATTTGGTCATCGGCCAAAGCTCATCATCCACCATCATTTCTAGTACATCTGATGCTTCTCGTATTTTTGAGAAAAGCGGCTTCACTTCCTGACAAAATGCCTCTGCTTGTTTCTGATTATCCTTTATAGATTTTGCTTTTTGTTTGGCTTCCAAAAGTTCATCCACGCCTATTTTTATCTGGTGGACATTGTGAGAAATTCTCTCTATCAGATTCATCTGCTCTTTCGCCAAAGGCTTAAAGTCCTTTTCACCGTAGATTTCTTTCAGCCCTTTTACATTGTCTATCAGCCTATTCTGATATTTCAACGCCGATGGAATGATGTGGTTTCTTGCCACATCTGCCAGCACTTTCGCCTCTATTCCTACGATATTGCTGTATTTCTCTAACTTGATTTCGTTTCTTGCCTCTATTTCACGCTGAGTGTAGATTCCCATTTCTTCATACATACTGATGAATTTTGGGTCTAATTCTCTTTTCAAAGCCTCTGGCGTGGTTTTTAGGTTGCTGAGTCCTCGTTTTTTGGCTTCTTTTACCCAGTCTTCGGAATAACCGTCTCCTTCGAACATTATATTTTTAGACTGCTTGATGTATTCTCTCAGCACATTAAAAATAGCCTCATCTTTTTTCAGTCCTTTTTCTTCTATCAAAGCATCTACTTCCTTTTTAAAGACACGAAGCTGTTTTGCCATGATGGAATTCATGATGGTCATCGCCTCTGCGCAGTTCGCCGAAGAACCGACCGCTCGTATCTCAAATTTATTCCCAGTGAAAGCAAATGGTGAAGTTCGGTTTCTATCCGTGTTGTCCAGCAGAATTTCAGGGATTTTGCCGACTACATTTAGTTTTAAATCATATTTTTCATCAGCGCTAAGTTTCCCCTCGCTCACTTTTTCCAATTCCTCCAAAACTCCATAAAGCTGAGAACCGATAAACACAGAAATAATCGCTGGCGGCGCCTCATTGGCTCCAAGACGATAGTCATTCCCCGCAGTGGCAATCCCTGCACGAAGAAGGTCTGCATATTCGTTCACTGCCTTAATCACATTTACAAAAAATGTCAAAAACTGAAGATTTTTTTTCGGGTTTTTCCCTGGGCTCAGCAGGTTTTCGCCTGTATTGGTAGAGAGTGACCAGTTGTTATGCTTTCCACTTCCATTGACTCCCGCAAATGGTTTTTCATGGAAAAGTATATGAAAATGATGCTTGTGCGCTATTCTCGCCATCAAATCCATCAGCAGAGAATTATGATCAACCGCCACATTCGCCTCCTCGAACATTGGCGCAAGCTCGTATTGATTTGGTGCATTTTCATTATGTCTTGTAGATACTGGAATGCCCAGTTTCACACATTCTATCTCTAATTCCTTCATGAAATTCATCACACGGGTAGGAATAGAACCAAAATAATGGTCTTCCAGCTGCTGTCCCTTCGCTGGTGAGTGCCCTAAAAGAGTTTTTCCTGTCATCAAAAGGTCTGGTCTGGTCTTAAAAAGCGCCGAATCTACAAGGAAATATTCCTGCTCCCAGCCAAGTGTAGCCGTAACTTTGGTTACATTTTTATCAAAATACTGACAAACCTCCGTAGCCGCCTCATCCACAGCGTGTAATGCTCTCAGAAGCGGAGCTTTGTAGTCCAATGTTTCGCCTGTATAGGAAATAAAAATAGAAGGAATACAAAGGGTAGTTCCCATAATAAACGCTGGAGAAGTAGGATCCCAAGCGGTATAGCCTCTCGCCTCAAAGGTGTTTCTAATTCCTCCATTAGGGAAAGAAGAAGCGTCTGGCTCCTGCTGAATAAGGTTTGCCCCATTAAAACGCTCCATAGCTTTGCCCTCACCTATCGGCGTGAAAAAAGTATCGTGTTTTTCTGCGGTAGTTCCTGTCAACGGCTGAAACCAATGCGTGTAGTGAGTAACACCCTTGCTCATCGCCCAGTTTTTCATACCGAGAGCCACTTGGTCTGCTACTGACCTTTGGATTTTAGTTCCATTTTTTATGGCATCCATCACGGCTGTGAAAGCCTCTTTGGTCAAAAACTCACGCATTTTCTCTTCGGAAAATACATTTTCACAAAATAATTCTGATAATTTGGGCGGAGTTTCCACGAAATTATCTTTTCTATAATTGATAAAAGGTAACTTTTCTAATGCACTAAACCTTAATATTGACATAAGTGTATGTTTTTATAGGGCAAAGTTAATAAAAATATTATTTTTCTCATTAACACCCCCTAAAAAAATCCGAAAAAATCTCCTTTTACCTATAATGAGTCTTAAAATAGAAAAACTTTCTTTTTAAAAATTAATAACCTTCTCAAAGATGATTTTGAATTAAAATCAGGAAATTTTGTCTCACTCAAAACATCATTTTTAAATCGTTTTCGGAAATTTTGTCTTATTTTGTGTGATAGAATGGTTTTTGCAATTTAGGTTTCAGATAACTTTTAAAATAAAAAATTATGAATCTAAATCAATATACCGTAAAA
>CAUQHD010000123.1:0-4473 GCA_963517805.1 uncultured Flavobacteriaceae bacterium
AAAGCCTGCCGATTTCGGTGCTGACCATTGTCACCACTTATGTCCAGATGTTTTCTTACGGCTGGGGATTTCTTTACTCTTGGACAAAACTAAATATTCTAAAACAAACGCCTAAAAAGGCTTTTCCTACACATTTTTATTAAAGAAAATTCTTTTCGTATTAAAAAGAATTGCATTTTAGTTCAAACAAACTGCGGGGACTTACCTACGGTTGGATTTTAATTAAAACACTCTTGTTTGAGCAAAATGTATTTATACATTAAGTCCCCACAACTTGTGGGGACTTAATGTAAAAAATTAGTGTGAGTTTATAGTTCTTTTCTGAGCCTTGCCACGGGAATATTCATCTGTTCGCGGTATTTTGCGATGGTTCTCCTCGCGATGTTATATCCTTTTTCTTTCAGGATGCTTACCAAAGCATCATCGGTATAGGGTTTTTTCTTGTCTTCCTTGTCTATCGCTTCTTGCAGATGTGTTTTTATTTCTTTAGTGGAAACTTCTTCGCCATCATCATTCGTGAGGCTGTCTGAGAAGAGGTTTTTTAGATAAACGATTCCGTTCGGGGTGTCGGCGTATTTACTTTTGACCACTCGCGAAATGGTAGAGATGTCAAAACCTGTTTTATCGGCAATGTCTTTTAGAATCATTGGTTTTAAGGTCTTTTCATCTCCAGTGATGAAATATTCTTTCTGAATATCCACAATCGCAGAAATGGTCTGCATAAGAGTATTTTGGCGCTGATTAATGGCATCAATGAACCATTTTGCAGCATCTAATTTTTGCTTAATGAAGAGAGCCGCCTGTTTATGCTCTGGCGAGTTTCTGTCATGCGAGTAAGTAGAAAGAATATCCTTATACTCCTCCGAAACGCGTAGAGTAGGGGCGTTTTTGCTGTTGAGAAGCGGAACTACATTTATTTTTCCTTTGCTGTCTTCATTCACTTGGATTGTAAAATCAGGGATGATTTCTTGATTTATGGTAATGGTCTGCGTGTCAAAATTCCCGCCCACTCTCGGCGAAAGTTTAGAAATTTCGTCTAATGCTTCTTTCAGTTCTTCTTCCGTAATGTCATACTTCTGAATGATTTTAGCGTAGTGTTTGTTTGTAAGAGCGTCAAATTGGTTTTTCAAAATATTGGCAGCCAGAGAAACCGCTTTATTTGCACTTATTTTCTTTTCGATTTGCAGAAGCAGGCATTCCTGTAAATTTCTTGCAGCCACACCCGGCGGATCCAGCTTTTGAATATAGTTTTCTAAAATATTTTCTACATGTTCCTTATCGGTATATATCCCCTGCGAAAACGCCAAATCATCCACAATGGATTTGATATCTCGTCTTAGATACCCATCTTCAGGGTTTAAACTGCCGATGAGGTATTGGGCGATTTTCATATCTTCTTCGGAGAGACTTACCATGCTTATCTGCTCCATGAGATAGTCATAGAGCGTTTGTCCTTCGGATAGGAGACTTTCATTATCAAAGTTTTCATCATCAGCAGAATAATTGCTGGAAGCTGTTTTGTAGCTTGGTTCATCATCATAGAGATATTCATCTACATCAAAATCTGTTTCTATGCTTTCGTTGCCTTCGTTTTCGTACTCGCTTTCTGCATCGTAGGACTCTTCTTGGGACTCATCAGATACTTTTTCCAGAGCGGGATTTTCTTCCAGTTCGCGTTCCAGTTCCTGTTCAAAATCTAATGTATGAAGCTGGATGAGCTTCATTAACTGAATCTGCTGTGGGGCGAGTTTTTGTCCTAATTTGAGTTGAAGATTTTGTTTCAGCATAGTTTTTCTTTTTAATTTTTTGCTGTGAGCAATGATTTAAATAAAATATGTGAAAAGCTATTCTCCTCACATATTTTTATGGTTAAAATTCGGCATTTTTTGGCGTTCTTGGGAAAGGAATTACATCTCGGATATTACTCATTCCTGTGATGAATAGTACTAATCTTTCCAATCCAAGTCCAAAACCAGCATGCGGCACAGAACCGAATTTTCTTGTGTCAAGATACCACCAAAGTTCCTGTTCATCCACATTCATTTCTTTCATTTTATTCAGAAGGACATCATATCTGGCTTCTCTTTCCGAACCACCGATGATTTCGCCAATTCCAGGGAAAAGAACATCCATTGCTCCCACAGTTTTGCCGTCCTCATTCAGCTTCATATAAAAAGCCTTGATTTCCTTTGGATAATTGAATAAAACCACAGGGCACTCAAAATGTTTTTCTACCAAATAGCGCTCGTGTTCGGATTGCAAATCTGCTCCCCAAGCCTCAATAGGAAACTGGAATTTCCCTTTTTTGTTCTCTTTTGAAGCCAGCAAAATGTCTATGGCTTCGGTGTAAGAAACCCGCTTGAAGCGTTTAGTAACCACATTTTGCAACTTTTCTATAAGACCTTCTTTGGCTCTGTCTTTTTCGGGTTTTTGCTTTTGTTCTTCGGCAAATCTTTTATCAAGAAACTCCAAATCATCTTTGCAATTTTCTAAAACATAGTTAATTACATATTTTAAAAAGTTTTCGGCAAGGTCTATATTATCTTCCAAATTGAAAAATGCCATTTCTGGTTCTATCATCCAGAATTCTGCCAAGTGTCTAGTCGTATTAGAGTTTTCCGCACGGAAAGTAGGCCCGAAAGTGTAAATTCGCCCAAGTCCCATGGCTGCGGTTTCTCCTTCCAGCTGTCCCGAAACAGTCAGGTTAGTTTTTCTTCCGAAAAAATCTTGAGAATAATCTATTTCGCCATTTTCATCCCTTGGAATATTGTTAAGGTCAAAATTAGTAACTGAAAACATTTCTCCTGCTCCTTCTGCATCTGCCCCTGTGATAATGGGAGTGTTGATGTAGAAGAACTGATTTTGGTTAAAAAACTGATGGATAGCAAACGAGATGGCGCTTCTCACTCTGAAAACTGACCCAAAAAGATTAGTTCTGAAACGCAGATGAGCCTGCTCTCTAAGCACTTCTAAGGAATGTTTTTTCGGTTGTAAAACGGTTTTTTCTAATTCTTCCGAGAAGTTGTCTCCTAAAATTTCTATTTTTTTAGCTAAAATTTCTATACTTTGTCCTGCGCCTTGGCTTTCTACCACTTCACCAGTGATTTTCAGAGAAGAAGCAGTTTTTATATTTTTAATGATTTCTTCATCAAATTGTTCAAAATCTACCACTACTTGAAGATTGAGTATCGTAGAACCATCGCTCAAGGCAATAAATCTATTGGAGCGAAAAGCCCTTACCCAGCCTTCAATAGTAATGTTCTGATGCAGATGTCTGCTATAGTTATTTAATAAATCTTTAATTGTTAGTCTTTCCATAACCTAATTTCTAAAACCACAAAGATAAGCAAAAAGTTAAAATTAAAAAAACCGCTGTATTGTTCAGCGGTTTACTTTTCAATTCAGAAAAAATTATTTTTTCTTAACACCTGCTACTGCATCAGCTAGTTCAGCACCTGGTTTGAATTTAGCAACTTTTTTAGCAGCAATTTTAATTGGTTGCTTTGTAGCTGGGTTGATACCTGTTCTAGCAGCTCTCTCTGCAACAGAGAAAGTTCCGAACCCTACCAATGCTACTTTACCATCTTTCTTTTTAAGGGTGTTAGTAACATTTTCAATGAAAGACTCTAATGCTTTCTTAGCAGCCACTTTTGTGATTTCTGCATCCTTTGCGATTGCGTCGATTAATTCAGACTTGTTCATAATGATAATGTTTAAAATTATTGATATTTTACTAAATAAACATAGCAAATATAGCAATAATATAATATCTACCAAATTTTTTATCACATAAAATGCTATTTTTTCGTGTTTTTAAGATAATTTTAATTCATTTTTACTTTTTAGCTCCGAAAAAACCGTGATTTCCAAGAGGAATAATAGCCGCAACTATGAAAAGATGGTTGTTTGGGCTTACATGATTTTTATAAGATTGGTAAATGTAGAAGAACTGTGGGTTTAGCCAGTTGAAAAGTTTAATATCTGCCCCTAAATATACTCTGTTTCTAGCAAAGTCTCCTTTTTTTAAGTCAATGAAAATTTCATCATGAGCGAAGAAATTGACAGATTTATCAAAGATTTTAGCTCTGTGTACGATACCTAGACGCCCTCTATAAAAATCAAAATCCTCTCCGCCTACTATGAATCTATGCAGATAAGTGTTTCGGTTTTGTAAAATCCATTTGTTTTGTTTGTCTAGAGGAAGGGAGAAAGTTACCATCGCATTGATTTGGTGTTCTTTTGCTTCCTTGCTGTGTGCCTGAGGAGATTTTAGAAACACATAAAGAGGCATGAAGGAAATGTATTTATTGATTTTGATATTAGGCATCACCATTCCTATCTGTGTGTGCTCTGGAGAGGCGCTTACCCCACCATATACTGTTATGCTGTGTTCTTTTGGGATATTTATAGAAACTCCCGTTGTCAAGAAAGATTTTTTGGTGTCAGCATCTTGGGCTTTCATAGTATTGATGC
>CAUQHD010000124.1:0-4449 GCA_963517805.1 uncultured Flavobacteriaceae bacterium
AGCATTCCTTGGGATTCTATTCCTCGGATTTTTCTTGGAGCGAGGTTTAGAAGAATCATCACTTGTTTGCCGATGATTTCCTCAGGGCTGAAACTTTCTGCAATTCCCGAAACCACGGTGCGAACATCTACGCCGGTATCTACTTTTAGTTTTAGTAATTTGTCGGCTTTTTCTACCTTTTCAGCTTCTAAAATCGTAGCTGTTCTAAGGTCTATTTTCGTAAAGTCATCAAATGAAATTTGTTCTTTCATAGGGTTTGCGTTAGGATTGGTTTTTTTGTTGTTTATTTTTGTGTTTTCCAATTTTTTGATTTGCGCTTCTATCACATCATCTTCTATTTTAGAGAAAAGCAACGGCATTTCATTGATTTGGTGCCCTGTTGGGATAGGCGGCGTGTTTAGAACTTCGTACCAGTTTTTGTCTCCGAGATTTAGTCCAGATTTCATTTTTTTGGAAGTAAAAGGCAGGAACGGCTCACACAAATACGCCAGCGCTCCAGCAACCTGTAATGCGCAGAACATTTGTGTTTTCACGCGTTCAGGATTGTCCTTTATCACTTTCCAAGGTTCTTCGTCTGCAAGGTATTTATTTCCTAATCTTGCCAAATTCATCATCTCGGTAAGGGCATCACGGAAGCGGAATTCATCTAGGTTTTTACCGATTTTTTCTGGAATTTGCTGCATTTCGTGGTAAAGGTCTTTATCCACTTGCTCAAATTCATTAGGCTGAGGAACGATTCCGTTGTAATATTTTTGGGTAAGAACCGTCACACGATTGATAAAATTCCCAAAAATTCCTACCAACTCCGAGTTGTTTTTGGTCTGAAAATCTTTCCAAGTAAAATTATTATCCTTTGTCTCTGGCGCCGAAGAAAGCAGTGCATAACGCAGTGCATCCTGCTGGTCAGGGAAATCCTCTATATATTCGTGAGCCCATACAGCCCAGTTTCTCGAAGTAGAAATTTTATCATTTTCAAGGTTAAGGAATTCAAACGCAGGGACATTTTTCGGCATGATGTAGTCTCCGTGAGCTTTCATCATCGATGGGAAAATGATGCAGTGGAAGACAATGTTGTCCTTCCCAATGAAGTGAATAAGGTCTGTTTCTTCATTTTGCCAAAAATCTTTCCAGTTTTTGCCGTTTTTCTCCGCCCATTCCTGCGTGAAAGAAATATAACCGATAGGCGCATCAAACCAAACATAAAGCACCTTGCCCTCCGCATTTGGAAGCGGAACAGGAACGCCCCAGTTTAGGTCACGGGTCATGGCTCTCGGTTTTAGTCCGTCATTGAGCCAAGATTTTACTTGTCCATATACATTAGGTTTCCAGTCGTACTGATGTCCTTTGATAATCCATTCGTTCAGGAAGTTTTCATACTCGTTTAGAGGAAGATACCAGTTTTTGGTTTCCTTTAAAACAGGCGTGTTACCGCTGAGCATGGATTTTGGGTTGATAAGTTCCGTAGGCGAAAGGGTAGAGCCGCATTTTTCGCACTGGTCGCCATAGGCGTTTTCATTGCTGCATTTTGGGCATGTTCCTACGATATATCTGTCGGCAAGGAATTCTCCAGCCTGTTCATCAAAAAATTGTTCAGAAATTTCTTCCTCAAATTTACCTTTGTTATAAAGGTTTAGAAAGAATTCTTGGCTTACTTCATAGTGTTTTTTGGAGGTCGTTCTGGAATATTCATCAAAGGAAATCCCTAAATCTGCAAAAGATTTTTTGATGATTTCATGATATTTGTCCACCACATCCTGCGGAGTGATGCCTTCTTTTTTTGCTCTAATGGTGATGGGAATTCCGTGTTCATCAGAACCACAGATAAAGGCAACTTCCTGTCCCGTACTTCTCTGAAATCTTGCATAAACATCGGCAGGGATATATACACCCGCTAAATGCCCGATATGCACAGGTCCATTGGCATAAAGCAGGGCAGCGGTAATCATTTTTCTCTTTGACATATAATTTTTTATTTTTTGCAAATATAAGGATTTGAGACTTTTTTAACATTAAATATAATTAAATAAATAAAAATGTTTAAATTTGCCCCCGATGGGACAAATACTGGCAGTAGATTTTGGTAAAAAGCGTTGTGGTCTGGCTGCAACGGATGATTTACGCATAATAGCCAGTGGTCTGGATACCGTAGAAACTTCCGTTTTGATGGAGTATCTGAAAAAATATTTCGAAAAAAACACTGTAGATGAGGTGGTTATAGGACTTCCTACAGATTTGAAAGGAAATATGTCCGAAGTGGAGCAGGATATTCAGAAGTTTATAGAGGAATTTAAAAATGAATTTCCAGAGGTGTCTGTGGTGCGGTTTGATGAGAGGTTTACTTCTAAAATAGCTTCGTATATCATCAGTCAAAGTGGCAAAAATAAGAATCAGAGAAAAGAAAAAGGATTGATAGATAAGGTAAGTGCTACACTTATTTTACAACAATATTTAGAACAAAAACTATGATTTTACCTATTAGAGCTTATGGAGACCCTATTCTTCGTAAGAAATGTAAAGATATTACGCCAGACTATCCAGAGCTGAAAACATTGATAGACAATATGTTTGAGACGATGTATGATGCTCATGGAATAGGTCTTGCAGCGCCGCAGATAGGCTTGGATATCAGGCTTTTTGTGATTGATATCCGCCCGTTAGCAGAGGATGAAGACTATTTGGATATAGCTGATAAACTGAAGGATTTTAAGAAAGTTTTTATCAACGCAAGAATATTAGAGGAAAGCGGAAAGGAATGGAAATTTAATGAAGG
The DNA here is from genome assembly GCA_963517805.1 of uncultured Flavobacteriaceae bacterium. Taxonomy (GTDB): domain Bacteria; phylum Bacteroidota; class Bacteroidia; order Flavobacteriales; family Weeksellaceae; genus JABCPE02. Next base: position 2,771 of record CAUQHD010000124.1, read on the forward strand.
ATGCCTCAGCATACCAGATGTCCGCGAGGATGTTTCGCGAAAAGAAACGATTTTGATAGAATATTTGGATGAAAATTTCGTTAAACATACAGAAACTTTTTCCGATATGAGAGCGAGAGTTATCCAGCATGAATACGACCACATCGAGGGAATTTTGTTCACGGATAAACTTAGCGTTTTAAAGAAAAAAATAATCAAAGGAAAGCTTAATAAAATCAGCGAAGGAAATGTAAATGTAGGCTATAAAATGCGATTTCCGAAGTAATTAAAGAATAAAAAAATATAATAATAATTTAGATATGCAATTAGAAAAAATTATTTCAATTTCTGGAAAACCAGGGTTGTTTAAGTTGATTTCTCAGTTGAGAAATGGGTTTATTATAGAGGATGTGACTACACAGAAAAAAATAAGTATTTCTAACACCAGCCAAGTGAGTCTTTTGGATAATATATCTATGTATACCTTTGATAATGAGGTTCCTCTTTTTGATGTATTTGAAAATATAGCAAAAAAAGAAGACTACAAAGCTACTATTTCTCACAAAGCTTCTCCAGAGGAGTTGAGAAGTTTCATGGCGGAAGTGCTTCCAAACTACGATGTTGAGAGAGTTTATGATTCAGATATTAAAAAACTGGCTCAGTGGTATAACATCCTTCAAAAAGCAGGATACATCACTCCGAACAGCTTTGTAAAAGCAGAGCAACCAGCAGAATAGTCATCAGTATATGTTTGATTAGTATAAACAAGCCTTTATTCTATTTTTTCAGGATAAAGGTTTTTTTGTCTATAAATTTAAGCTAAATTTGAGGAAAAATTCACAAAAATGCATACAAAAACAGAAAAACAGGAAGCTTTTGGGCGACTATTAGATATCATTGATGAGCTGAGGGAAAAATGCCCTTGGGACAGAAAGCAGACCATGCAGAGCCTGCGACATTTTACGCTGGAAGAAAGCTATGAGCTGTCTGATGCCCTGCTGGAAGAAGATATGGATGAAATCAAAAAAGAGCTGGGAGATGTCCTGTTGCATTTGGTTTTTTATGCGAAAATAGGTTCGGAGAAGGGAAAATTTGATATCGTGGATGTTATCAATTCTCTTTGTGAAAAGCTGATTTACCGCCATCCGCATATTTATGGAGATGCCAAAGCAGATGATGCAGAAATGGTGAAACAAAATTGGGAAAAACTAAAACTTAAAGAAGGGAATAAATCTGTGCTTTCGGGCGTTCCGAAAGGGCTTCCGTCTATGATAAAGGCGTATAGAATACAAGACAAAGTGAGAGGCGTGGGATTTGATTTTCCTAACGAAGCGGAGGCGTGGAAGAAAGTAGAGGAGGAATTGTCAGAATTTCATGCAGAGACCGATAAGGAGAAAAAAGAAATGGAGTTGGGCGATGTTTTCTTTTCATTGATAAATTATTCCAGAATTATAGGTCTAAATCCTGATAGCGCTTTGGAAAAGACCAATTTGAAATTTATTTCTCGTTTTCAGGAGATGGAAAAACTGGCTCAAGAGAGGAATTTGGTTTTGTCTGAAATGAGACTAGAACAGATGGACGAACTCTGGGAAGAGGCGAAGAAAAATCATGGAATTATTTAAGTTATTCCAAATCAGTGATTAATTCTGCTACTTTGGTCAGGTAGAAAACATCGGTTTCATCTAAAGTGTTGTAGTTTT
>CAUQHD010000125.1:0-4389 GCA_963517805.1 uncultured Flavobacteriaceae bacterium
TGGCGCCAACAAAAGAAACGCCTTCTATGACTATGGCGATAGAAAAATATATCCAGAAGATAAATAAGTAACAAATAATTTGAAATTTATTAAGTCTAAATCGTTTAGGGTTTAGACTTTTTATTGGTCTATATCAAAGGTGTTTTTCACATACAAATAAACAAAATATGAAAGCATTAGTCATTGGTGCTACGGGAGCGACAGGAAAGGAGTTGGTCGCGCAGCTTTTAGAAGATGAGGCTTTTACGGAGGTGCATATTTTCGTGCGCAGGGCTTATAATTGTCAAAATCCCAAGCTATACACACATATTATTGATTTCGAAAAACCACAAACATGGGCGGCTTTGCTCCATGGCGATGTGGCTTTCTCTTGTCTTGGGACTACTCTCGCACAAGCAGGAAGCAAAGAGGCGCAGTGGCGGGTAGATTACGATTATCAGCTACATTTTGCGGAAAATTGCAGTAAAAATCATGTCAAAACCTTTGTGCTGGTATCCGCAGCAAGGGCAGATGCAAAGTCTGCTATATATTACTCTAAAATGAAAGGCATGCTGGAAGATGTTGTAAAGAAACTCCCTTTTGATCGGCTTTTTATTTTACAGCCATCTATTTTGGAAAGAAATGATTCCAGCCGTTTAGGAGAGAATTTCAGCCTTAAAGCCATCAAATTATTCAATAAAATAGGATTGTTCCGCAAATACCGCCCAATATCCACAGCTGTATTAGCCCAGAAGATAATAAAACTTGCCAAAACAGAGTAAAAAGGCACAAAAACCTTTGCCTTGGAGCAGATATTCAAGGTGTGAAGTATCTTTTAAGTCTATTTTAAAAACGAAATTTACCCAAAATCTTACTAAAAACAGCCGCTGTCACGAAGACAGCAAATGAAGGGAGTAGCCACTCTAAGTTGTAATCATTTAGCGGCAGATGTTCCTTCCAGTCGTATAGATGGTGCATTTCGGTTCCCATATTCCTTAAACTTGAAATAAGTGAAAGCAAAGCCGTGGTCAAGATGCTCATAATGTAAGGCAACCGGCTGCTCACGAACCTTTCAAACAAAAGTACATATAAAATAAGCGTAAAAACAATAGGATAGATAAACAGCAAGATATGTATAGCATAATCTATAATGCTGTCCACACTATTGATGGAAAGCACAGCCGAAATAAGAGAGCTTGCTATCACCCCTGTCTTATAGGAAATAAAGTTTTGAGTCAATTCTTCAAAAAAAGCCCCTACTGCCGAAGTCAGTGCAATAGCAGTCGTTAGACAAGCCAAAGCAATCGCTATGGCAATACTGATGCTTCCCCAGCGACCTAATATAGAATGTGAAATATGCAGCAGCAGATCCGTGCGGGAGACTTGTTTGCTCAGCGGATAATCAGTTACTGCTCCCAGATAAATAAGCCCGCCGTAGATAACCAGCAGACAGAGAGTAGAGACAGCTCCCGCGAAAAAGGTTACAGAAGTCCGTTCATGGCGTTCAGTGTAGCCTTTGTCTGTTACCGCTCTGATGATGATACCTGCAAATATCACCGAAGCCAAAACATCCAGTGTCTGGTAGCCTTCAGTAAAACCAAAAATAAAACTCTCGGCAGGGGTATGCGTGGCGGGTGTTTCAGCAGGAGGTGCCTGCCAAATGCCCAATACTATCAATAAAGCCAAAACAACCAAAAGAAAAGGCGTTAAAAATTTACCAATAATATCTACAATCTTTGACTTTGAAAGAGAAAGAGCCAGCACCAATCCAAAGAAAATCACGGCAAACACCTTTTTTGACAAACTTGGCAATAAAGGTTCTATACCAACCTCAAATGTCGTAGCAGCAGTGCGCGGAATAGCTACCAAAGGGCCTATACATAGAATAACCAGTAAAGTAAGAATTTTAATAAGCAGCGGATGCGTTTTCTGCCCTAAGTCCGTAAAGTTTGTACCTGCTTTCGCCACCATCAGCACCCCCAGAAAAGGAGCAATAATAGCTGTAATAAAAAAGCCAGCCAATGCCGTCAGCCATTCACTTCCTGTCTCCAAACCTATAAAAGGAGGCAGAATAAGGTTTCCAGCACCAAAAAACATCGCAAACAAGGCAAACCCAACCGTAATAATAGTATTCAGCTTTGATTTCATAAGTTTTTACAGAAAAAAGTTAATAATAAACTAAAAAAAGAAGTAACTAAAAGCAAATAATGCAACAAATAAAGGTATTATCTTTCAAAAAAACAAATTTTATTGAAAATACATTACATTTTATAAATAAAAAAGAAGAAATATAAACTTTTTATTAAAGCTAATTAAGATTCTTTATCTTTGCTCAAAATCCAATAAATAAAAATAATCAATAGAAAAACTTAATATTATCACCCTTCTTTAGTAAAGAAAGAAAATATTATTTAGAAATATAGATTAAAAAAGGTTTGTTATAGGAAGAGAAGATTTGCATAGGTTAAAAGATTTGAGTGATTAACAGAAATATTATCAATAATAAAGATTAACCAAAATCCTGATAAGTATGCCAATACTAATAGTGAAATTTAAAACTAAATATATGCGTAACCTTTTAATTACGATGGCATTATTTGCCACAATTGTAAGTGCGAAAGCACAAAAAACCATGTCTATACAAGAGATTAGCGACCGCCTTCAAATCCGAGAATTAGTAGACCGCTATGCCATAGAAAGTAACAAAGACAATAGGGATTACTACCGTAATATCTTTGCCCAGAACATTCAATTGAGATTTTATACAGATGGCAAAATCGATGCTAAGTACAACAATGTTGAAGACATGATAACATCATATAAAGAAAGTCGTAAAACAAAGATGACCTTCCACCAGATAGGACAGCAGGTAGTAGATTTTATAGATAAAACCCATGCCAAGGGTACGGTCTATCTCACTACACTTTTAGTATATGATAAGAATGAGATTATTGAATTATTTATCCGCTGCGAAGAGAAATATGAGAAGATAGATGGTCGCTGGTGGATTACACACCGCGACCAGCATTTATTATTTCGCAGACAATTATAGTTAAAACGAAAGAACAAGAATAAAAAAACCTTTCACTATCTTTGTCGCATTTAAAGGTTAAAACCTATGAAACAACCACAAGCTAAAAAGATAGAAAAGAAACTCAGCATACATGGAGACCAAAGAATAGACAATTATTACTGGCTCAATGAGAGAGAAAACCCAGAGGTCATCGCTTATTTAGAGGAGGAAAATGCCTACTGTAATTTCATCATGAAGGACACAGAACAACTCCAAGAGGAACTTTTCCAAGAGATGAAAGCCCGCTACAAAGAAGATGACGAGAGTCTGCCCTATTTCTTTAATCAATATTGGTATATCACCCGCTATCACAAGGGTGGAGAATATCCTGTTTTTTACAGAAAGCATCAGACTTTAGAGAACGAAGAAGAGCTTTTGCTCGATGTAAATATTTTAGCTCAAAACCATGATTTCTACGATGTGGGCGGAATTTCTGTTTCGCTGGATAATACGCTTCTTGCCTATTCAGAAGACATTACAGGAAGGCGAATTTACACCATCCGTATAAAGGATTTAAAGCAAGAAAAAAACTTCTCAGAAGCGATAGAAAACACCACAGGGAAAATAGTCTGGGCGAATGATAATGAGCATTTTTTCTACATTAGAAAAGATGAAAGCCTTCGTGCGTTTCAGGTTTTTCGGCACAAGGTAGGAACGCCGCAGGAAGAAGATGTTTTGATTTTCCATGAAAAAGATGAGGCCTTTGATATAGGCGTTTTCAAAACCAAATCTTTGGAGTATATTTTTATCGTGAGTTCTTCTACGATTTCGGATGAGCATAGATTTATCCCAGCCGATAATGTTTTCGCAGAATGGAAACTCTTCCAAAAAAGAGAGGAAAATTTGGAATATGCTGTGGAACATTATCAAAACGATTTTTATGTTTTGACTAATGAAGGAAAAGCCACCAATTTCAAACTGATGAAAACGCCACTTTCGCAGACGGAAAAAGAACACTGGCAGGAGCTGATTCCTCATAGAAAAGAAGTGCTTTTGGAAGGTTTTGAGATATTCAAAAATTATTTGGTTCTTGAAGAAAGAGAAAGAGGACTGCTTCAGATTAAAATTATTGACAACCAGTCGGGTAAATCATGGTATTTGCCCTTTAATGACCCTACCTATACCGCTTATATCGGACTAAATTTAGAGTTTGATACCGAAACTTTGCGCTATGGCTATGTCTCCATGACTACACCTAACTCTACCTATGAGTATAATATGAAAACTCAAACCACCAAACTACTGAAACAGCAGGAAGTTTTGGGCGGAAAATTCCATAGCGGAAACTATATTTCTGAAAGAATATGGGCGCCTTCCCGAGATGGGAAATCCAGCAT
>CAUQHD010000126.1:0-4356 GCA_963517805.1 uncultured Flavobacteriaceae bacterium
ACAATGGAGTTTAAAAAACCGCTTGACATAGACTACGACAACGAAAGCGCTGAACAGATTTTGGATAAAATCATGAATGCCATAGAGCAGACACCAAAACACAATCTCCTCCATGAATACGACCAAGAACTGGAACGAAAAAAACAGGAGGAGGCAGAAAAACAAGAAGAAAAATCACAAGCATAAAAGAAAAATATGAAAGTTCATTTTATCGCCATAGGAGGGAGTGCCATGCACAATCTTGCTATTGCACTGAAAAATAAAGGCTATGAAGTTACAGGCTCTGATGATGCCATTTTTGAACCTTCCAAAACACGATTGGAACAGAAAGGTATTCTTCCAAAGGAATTTGGCTGGTTTCCAGAAAAAATCACAGCGGATATAGATGCTGTAATTTTGGGAATGCACGCCCATGCGGACAATCCAGAACTGGCAAGAGCCAAAGAATTAGGATTAAAAATCTATTCATATCCAGAGTTTCTCTATCAGCAGAGCAAGGAAAAAACCAGAGTGGTCATTGCTGGCTCACATGGGAAAACCACCATCACATCGATGATTCTGCATGTGCTGAATTTTCATAACAAGGAAATAGACTACATGGTGGGCGCCCAGCTGGAAGGGTTTGATTGCATGGTGAAAATCACCGAGGATACAGATTTTATGATTTTGGAAGGCGATGAGTATCTTTCTTCTGCTGATGACAGACAGCCTAAATTCCTGCATTATCACCCAAATATTGCCCTAATCAGTGGTATTGCATGGGATCATATCAATGTTTTTAAGACTTTTGATGATTATTTAGAGCAGTTCAGAAAATTCACCGAAAGCATCACTTCTGGCGGAGTTTTGGTGTATAATGAGGAAGATGAAGAAGTGGTAAAAATCGTAGAAAACAGCCAAAAATATTTCCGAAAACTTCCTTACAAAACGCCTGAATACAGCATTCGCGAAGGGAAAGTTTATCTAAAAACAAGCATGGGCGAAATTCCGCTTTCTGTTTTTGGAAAACATAATTTGCTCAATATGGAAGGCGCAAAACTTATCTGCCAGCAGCTGGGCATCATGGAAGAGGGGTTTTATGAGGCGATAATGAGTTTCAAAGGAGCTTCTAAGCGATTAGAAAAAGTGGAAAGAAAAGATGGCGGGATTTTGTATAAAGATTTTGCACACGCTCCATCCAAGGTAAAAGCCACTGTGGCGGCTTTCAAGGAGCAATTTAAGCAGGAAAAAACTTACGGATTTTTAGAGCTTCATACTTATAGTTCGCTGAATACCATATTTTTAGAACAATACAAAGGAGCAATGGACGGGCTGGATACAGGAGTGATTTTCTATTCGGAAGAAGCCTTGAAAATCAAACGAATGGAGCCGATTTCGCCTGAAATGATTAAAGAAAAATTCGGTAATCCAGACCTTAAAGTCTTTACCAATGCCGAAAGTCTTCACGAATACTGGAACACGCTGGACAAGACCCAAGGCGCTTACCTGATGATGAGTTCAGGGAATTTTGGAGGATTAGACTTAGTTAATTAGTTTTCAATGAAATAGGTTGTTTAGGCTTATTAAAAATATTATCAATAAACACAATGGAGTACAACACAAACCGCACAAAGTTACTCATGCCAGAATATGGCAGAAATATCCAGCAGATGGTAGAGTACTGTAAATCACTACCTTCTAAGGAAGAGCGTAACGAAGTGGCGAAAACCATAGTAGAATTTATGGGACAAAGAAATCCTCATCTCCGCGATGAGGAAAATTATAAACATAAACTCTGGGATCACTTGTATATTTTAGCAGATTATGATTTGGATGTAGATGCACCGTATCCTTTCCCAACGAGGGAGGAGCTTGACCAGAAGCCCAATAGGATGGATTATCCTTCTTTTGAAAATGAATATAAATTCTACGGAAAGAGCATTTTACAGCTCATAGATAGAGCGATAGAGTTGGAAGAAGGCGAGGAGAAAGAGGCTCTAATACAGGTAATTGCCAACAATATGAAAAAATCCTATAATGTCTACAATAAAGAACATGTGCAGGATGAAGTGATTTTCAGGCATTTGAAGGAGCTTTCTCAGGATAAATTAGACTTGACAGGAATAGAAACTTTGGATAAAAGTAAAATCTATCACCCGAACAGAAACAAGAGAAATAATCATAAAAAAAGAAACCATCATTCACAAAAAAATAGAAAAAGATGACAGAAGCATTTCAGATAAGAGGAGGAAAAAAACTAAGCGGAGAAATCACACCTCAAGGAGCTAAAAACGAAGCGCTGCAAATTCTTTGCGCCGTGCTTTTGACTTCTGAGCCTGTGAGAATCAGTAATATACCAGACATCAAGGATGTTAATCGTTTGATAGAAATCCTGCAAGATTTTGGGGTAAAAGTAATTAAAAACGGAAAAGGCGATTTTACTTTTCAGGTTGATAATATCCATTTTGACTACATTAAATCAAAGGAATTTAGAAAAGATGGAGCGAAGCTTAGAGGCTCTGTGATGCTTTTAGGGCCGATGCTTGCGCGTTTTGGTGAGGCGTATATGCCTACACCAGGGGGAGACAAAATAGGAAGAAGAAGGCTGGATACTCATTTTCAGGGTTTTGTGGAGCTGGGAGCAGAATTTAATTTTAATGAAGAAGAAAGTTTTTACACCCTTACAGCTAAGGAATTAAACGGAAAATTTATTCTCTTGGAGGAGGCTTCGGTAACGGGAACAGCCAATATCATTATGGCGGCTGTTTTGGCTAAGGGAACAACCCAAATTTACAATGCCGCCTGTGAGCCGTATCTCCAGCAGCTCTGCAAGATGCTCAATAGAATGGGAGCGAAAATAACAGGAATAGGCTCTAACCTGCTGACGATAGAAGGCGTGGAAAGCCTTGGAGGAACGGAGCATGTACTCCTTCCAGATATGGTGGAAATCGGTTCTTGGATTGGGCTGGCAGCGATGACAAAGTCAGAAATTACCATTAAAAATGTGAACTGGGAACAGCTCGGCATCATTCCTGATACATTCCGAAAATTAGGGATAAAATTAGAGCGAAAAGGGGATGATATCTACATTCCATCGCAGGAAAATTATAAAATACAAAAGTTCATCGATGGGTCTATTTTGACCATTTCTGATGCTCCGTGGCCAGGTTTTACGCCAGATTTGCTTTCAATTATTTTAGTTGTGGCTACTCAGGCGAAGGGAAGTGTGCTTGTTCATCAGAAAATGTTTGAAAGCCGATTGTTTTTCGTAGATAAACTAATCGATATGGGAGCACAAATTATCCTTTGTGACCCGCATAGAGCCACAGTAATAGGGCTTAACCACGAAACGCCGTTGAGAGGAACTACATTGATTTCGCCAGACATCAGAGCAGGAAATGCCCTTCTGATAGCAGCTCTTTCGGCTGAAGGGAAAAGTATAATCCACAATATAGAGCAGATAGACCGAGGCTACGAAGACATAGAAGGCCGACTAAAAGCCATAGGTGCGGATATAGAGCGAATAAAAATTTAATAATTAAATACATAAAAAATGAAAACATACGCAGGAATACCAGAAGAAAATGCAACATTAGAAAATTCAAAAGTAATGCTTGTAACAGTTCCCTATGATGGAACTTCTACTTGGGGAAAGGGAGCGGATAAAGGTCCTGAACTTTTCTTAGATGCATCAGAAAATATGGAACTTTATGATATAGAGACTGCTACAGAGCCGTATTTGGAGGGCGTTTATTTGGCTGGGGAAGTTACAGAGGACTCTTCGCCAGAAGCCATGACAGAGGCTGTTTATCAAAAAACAAAAGAAATGCTTCAGCATGACAAGCTTTTCACACTTTTTGGTGGGGAGCATTCTGTGTCCATCGGTTCTATCCGTGCAGTGGGAGAGAAGTACGAAAACCTTACGGTGCTTCAGCTGGATGCCCATACAGACCTAAGACCAGAGTTCCATGGTTCTACTTCTAATCACGCTTGTGCTGTTTTTGAGGCTAATCAAAAGCATAATTTGGTTCAGGTAGGAATCCGTTCGTGTGATGTGGAAGAAATGCAGTATGTCCCAAAAGGGCAGTGTTTCTGGGCGCACGAGATTGCTGAAAATCCAAACTGGATAGAAGATGTCCTTAGCAAAGTTTCGGGGAATGTATATATTACGATAGATTTGGATGCTTTTGACCCGTCTATTGCGCCTTCTACGGGAACGCCAGAACCAGGGGGATTGGCTTGGTATCCTACTTTAAAATTATTAAAGAAAGTTTTTGAGAAATGTAATGTAGTGGCATTTGATATCGTGGAGCTGATGGATTCTGCTAATCCAAAACCTACGGCATTCTTGGCAGCGAAATTATACTACAAGATGCT
>CAUQHD010000127.1:0-4345 GCA_963517805.1 uncultured Flavobacteriaceae bacterium
CTCCACACCTTTTTTAATATTAAAGTTTATTTTAGAATTTCAAATTTTTAAATCTCTCAAAAGCAGCTCTTTCCAGCATTTCTCTATCATCTGGGTGAGCTATGGAAATAAGCGCTTTTGCTCTCTGCTGGAAGTTTTTCCCGTGCAGATCCACCACACCGTATTCTGTAGCTACATAGTGCATATGCCCTCTGGTGGTCACCACTCCTGCTCCTTCTTTTAGGAAAGGAACGATTCTCGGCACACCTTTTTTGGTTCTGGCAGTAATCGCCAAGATAGGTTTTCCTCCATCGCTCAGCGCTGCTCCTCTCATGAAATCCACCTGTCCGCCGATACCACTGTATTGGTAAGAACCTATACTATCCGAACAAGCCTGCCCTGTAAGGTCTAATTCTATCGCACTATTGATAGACACTGCTTTAGGGTTTCTACGGATAACACGCGGGTCGTTAGTATAATCCACATCAAGGAAAGCAAACGCTGGGTTATCATTCACAAAATCATATAATTTCTTCGTCCCGAAAGCAAAGCTAGTTACTGATTTATGCGGGTGAGTTGTTTTATACTTGTTATTCACCACTCCAGATTTTATCAAATCTACTACTCCATCGCTGAGCATCTCTGTATGAATACCCAAGTCTTTATGATTATTAAGGCACTTCAAAACTGCATCTGGAATAGTCCCAATTCCCATCTGTAATACAGAACGGTCTTCGATGATTTCAGCAATGTTTCTACCAATCTGCAGTTCCTCTTCTTCTATCTTTGCGCCGTAATCTACTGTAAGCAGTTCTGTTTCGTGCCATACCATTTTATCAATCTGGCTCGTGTGGATTACGCTGTCTCCGTGAGTTCTCGGCATTTTAGGATTTACTTGAGCGATTACATATTTCGCTGTATCCACTGCTGATCTGGTAACATCCACAGAAAGCCCAAGCGTACAATATCCGTGCTCATCTGGTGGAGAAACTTGGATAATCGCTACATCTAGCGGCATTCTATTGTTTCTAAACAAATCTGGAATATCTCCTAGGAAAATAGGAATAAAACTTCCTCTTCCGCTGTTTACATTCTCTCTAACTGCTGTAGAGACGAACATCACATTAAAACGGAAACTATCCTCGTATTCTGGTTTTGTGATTTCTACATCGCCTTGTATCGTGATACAGGTAACTTCTACATTTTTTAATTCATTTGCTCGTTTTGCTAACTCACTTACTAAATAATTAGGCGTACAAGCACTTCCTTGTAAAAAAATTCTATCATTACTTTTTATCAATGACAGAGCTTCTTCTGCTGAACAATACATATTATTTTTCTAATGTTTTTAATGACAAAATAATTTTTTATCAAATTATACTTACTTAAAATTTTCGGCAAATATAAAAAATTTTTCGCTTAGAAAATACGCCTATTTTACACCATTTATTTTCCTGATAAAATTTAGTTTATTAATTTTTTTATTCTAAGAATAATTTGCGTATTTTTGTAGAACTATATATTTTAATTATAACATTTTCAAATTATGAAAGTATTGATAATCGGAAATGGTGGAAGGGAATCTGCCATCGCATGGAAACTAAAAAATGACCCAAGAATTACCCAATTCTACTTTGCAAAAGGAAACGCCTCTACAGAGAAATTAGGAAAAACTGTTTACGAAACGGAAATAGCAGACCTTGTGAAGTTTGCTAAAAAAGAAGATATAGAACTTACTATCGTAGGACCAGAGGCTCCGCTGGTGGAGGGCATCGTGGATGAATTCAACAAAGAAGGATTGAGAATTTTCGGAGCTAAAAAAGCGGCTGCATTACTAGAAGGCAGCAAGGCTTATTCTAAAAAATTCATGCAGGACTACGGCATCAGAACCGCTAAAGCGAAGATTTTTGATTCTTACAATGATGCTGTTGCTTATGTGAAAACTCAGGCTTTCCCATTAGTAGTAAAAGCGAGCGGTCTGGCAAGTGGAAAAGGTGTGGTTATCTGTAAAGATTTAGCTGAAGCAGAAACTACCATTCACGATTTCATGATTAGAAAAATCCATGGAGATGCAGGAATCAGAATCATTGTTGAAGAATTTTTGAGAGGTTTTGAGGCTTCTGTGATTGCTTTCTCTAATGGCGAAAAATTCTTCCCTTGCATCGCAGTGAAAGATTATAAAAAATTAGGAAACGGCGACAAAGGCCCTAACACAGGCGGAATGGGAACAGTTGCTCCAAATCCAGAGTTCACAACTGCACATATGGAAGATTTCGTTCAAAATATTATGAATCCTACCATCAAAGGAATTCACGATAACATGCTAAAATTCAAAGGATTTATCTTCTTTGGACTTTTGGTTTCTAATAACGAATGCTACCTATTAGAATACAACATGCGTCTGGGCGACCCTGAAACTCAGGCAATTATGCCGCTTTTGGAAAACAATCTTTTAGATGCTATCAATGATTGTATCGATGGAAAAGATATTGAACTAAAATTTTCAGATAAAAAATCTGTTTGCCTAGTGTTAGCTTCTGGCGGATACCCTCGTGATTTCGAAAAAGGATTGGAAATCAAAGGAATAGATAAAGTTAAAAACAGTGAGGTTTTCTTTGCTGGAGCTACATACCAAGGAAGCAGAATTGTAACAGATGGCGGAAGAGTGCTGAATTTAGTTGCCACTGGTGACACTTACGAAGAAGCTAGACAAAAGGTTTATGAAGATGCTGATGCTGTCAATTTTGACTATGCATATCACAGAGAAGATATTGGTTTAGTTAAATAATTTTCAGCAAAAAACTATATCAATATGAATAATGGAATCATTGTTCTTGATTTTGGGTCTCAGTACAATCAGCTGATTAGCCGAAGAGTACGAGAAATGCAGGTGTATTCGGAGATTATTCCTTATAACACTTCCATCGACGAAATCAAGGCTAAAAAACCTGCTGGAATCATACTTTCGGGCGGACCATCTTCCGTAAATGCAGAAGATGCGCATTTGGTGGATAAAGAAATTTTTAATCTCGGAATTCCTATTTTAGGAATCTGCTATGGAATGCAGCTTACGGCGCATCTCCTCGGCGGAAAGGTAGAAAAAGGCACCAAAGGCGAATACGGAAAATCTCATTTGGAAATTGTAAAACCTTGCGCTCTTTTCGAAGGAGTGAGCCAAAATTCTATCGTTTGGATGAGCCACTTTGACGAAGTAAAGGAGCTTCCAAAGGATTTTGAAATCAATGCTAAATCAGGCGTGATTGCAGCTATTTCCAACGAGGCTAAAAACTTCTATGCCGTGCAGTTCCACCCAGAAGTGACCCACAGTGAGGAAGGCGGAAAAATGCTGGAGAATTTTGTGTTTAAAATCTGTAAGGCAGAAAGAAACTGGAAATTAACCAATTACATAGAAAAAACTGTCAGCGAAATCAAAGAAAAAGTCGGAAATCAAAAAGTGATTTTAGGGCTTTCTGGCGGTGTGGATTCTTCCGTAGCGGCAGTGCTTATCCATAAAGCGATAGGCGACCAGCTGACTTGTATCTTCGTGGATACAGGACTTCTCAGAAAAGATGAAGCGAAAAAAGTAATGCAGAACTATGGAGAGCATTTCCATATGAATATCAAATGCATAGACGCTTCTGAGAGATTTTTGACTAAATTAAAAGGCGCGTCCGACCCAGAGCAGAAAAGAAAAATCATTGGAAATGAATTTATAGAAGTTTTCGATGAAGAATCTTCAAAAATAGAAGGCGCGAAATTCTTGGCACAAGGGACTATCTATCCCGATGTGATAGAATCTCAGTCCATCAAAGGCCCTTCGGCAGTGATAAAATCCCACCACAATGTGGGTGGACTTCCAGAGGATATGAAATTTGAACTTTTAGAACCTCTTCGCGAACTTTTCAAAGATGAAGTGAGAAAAGTAGGTGAAGAATTGGGTATCCCTAGCCACCTTGTCCATCGCCATCCGTTCCCTGGCCCAGGGCTAGGAATCAGAGTTTTAGGTGAAGTAGATGCAGAGAAAGTGAAAATTCTTCAGGAAGCTGATGATATTTTCATCGAAGAACTCTACAAACACAAACTTTATGACAAAGTCAGCCAAGCGTTCGTAGTGCTTCTTCCTGTGAAATCTGTGGGCGTAATGGGCGATGAGAGAACTTACGAATATACCGCAGTAGTCCGCTCTGCGAATACCATAGACTTTATGACTGCGACATGGAGCAAACTTCCTTACGAGTTTTTGGAATTGATATCCAACCGCATCATAAACGAAGTAAAAGGCATCAATCGTGTGGCTTACGATATTTCCAGCAAGCCACCTGCAACCATAGAATGGGAATAAAACTAAACCTCCTTTCTCAAGGAG
>CAUQHD010000128.1:0-4250 GCA_963517805.1 uncultured Flavobacteriaceae bacterium
TCCCAGCGGTCATGATAAGGTCTGCAAATTCATCTACAACTAACACGATATAAGGCAGATAGCGGTGTCCGTTCTCTGGATTAAGTTTTCTCTCGCTGAATTTTTTATTATACTCTTTTAAGTTTTTACAAAAAGCATTTTTTAACAATTCGTAGCGATTGTCCATTTCGATGCAGAGTGAATTTAATGTGTTGATAACCTTAGAATTATCGGTTAAAATAGCATCTTCTGTATCTGGTAGTTTTGCCAAATAATGCCTTTCTATTTTAGAATAAAGAGAAAGTTCCACTTTTTTAGGGTCTACCATTACAAATTTTAGTTCGCTCGGATGTTTTTTGTAAAGCAAAGATGCTAATATTGCGTTGATTCCCACAGATTTACCTTGACCTGTTGCCCCTGCCATCAGCAAATGAGGCATTTTAGCAAGGTCAGCCATAAAAATTTCATTAGAAATAGTTTTCCCAAAAACTACGGGCAGATCCATTTCCGTATTTTGAAATTTCGCCGAAGAAATTACGGAACGCATAGAGACCATGGTAGCATTTTTACGCGGAACTTCTATTCCGATGGTGCCTTTCCCTGGCATCGGCGCTATGATACGGATTCCTAAAGCGGATAAATGTAGGGCAATATCATCTTGTAGTTTTTTGATGGCAGAAACGCGGATTCCCGCCTCAGGAACTATTTCATAGAGAGTTACGGTAGGGCCTATGGTGGCTTTTATCTGGGCAATACCCACATTAAAGGTTTTGAGAAGCCCTACGATTTTGTTTTTGTTTTCTTCAAGTTCATCTTTGTTAATCGTAATTTCCTCATTACCATATTCTTTTAGTAAGTTAATGCTTGGCATTTGGAAATTCGCTAAATCCAATTTATGGTCGTATAGACCGTGTTTTTCTACTAAATTACTGGCAATATGCTCTGGATCTACAACTTCTGTCGCAGGAGTTTTCTCTATTTTTATTTCAATTTCCTCCGATTTTTCTTGTTCTTCTTGTTTTAGAGATTCTTTTTTTTCAGCATAATCAGGAGTAGGAGAGATAATTTCTGTGAAAGATGTATCTGTCTCATTTGTAACAACTTCTGTGATTTTTGGCGTTTCAGGATTTATTTCTATTGTTTGACCGAAATTAGAAATAACAGGTTCTTCTTCAATTTTTTCTTTTGTTGCATCTTCCTGATTTTCAGTGTTATCCTCTTCGTTTTCTGGTTTTAAAGAAGCTACTTTGTCTTTAACTTCATTAAATTTTGAAGCCAAATGTTCAGGACTGAGATTAAACTCTAAAATAAAATAAAGCAGAAGGCTTAAAAATAAAACCAGCCATAGCCCAAAAGTCCCAATAATAGAGCTGCCATAGTCATAGATTTCGTATCCAAAAACCCCGCTTATTACGCTGTTCCCTTTTGTTATAGCTCCCAAAAACACAGGAATCCAGCAGATGAAAAATAAACTATGTGAAAAGGTTTTCCATGGTTTGAAATAATTTTTCTTCAAAATAACCAATCCCAAAACCAAAAGCAGAAAAGTAATTATAAATGCGGCTATTCCTATACTTTTAAAGATGAAAATATTTCCCAGCCAGTCTCCTAATTTCCCAAAAACATTAGAAGATTTTACGCTTTTATCCAGCATGTGTCCTATTTGGCTTTGGTCTGCTTTCCAATTCGAGAGGTAGGAAGCAAAAGAAATAAAAAGAACTCCAGATGCTGCTAAGCATAACAGTCCAGAAGCAATTCTGTATTTAGATATAGTTTTTGTATTTTTATTAAAATTTTCCATAATCAGAAATGCAAATTTAATATAAAATTAGAGAAGTTTCAGTGTTTTTATTTTAAAATAAACATGTAAATATTTCTGCTAAAAAACTTAAATTTGTCCAAAAAAAATGAAATCTATGGAAAACAAAAAGCAATTCTTCTTGGAGGCTTACAAATTAGAAATCATCAAGTTTGGCAGGTTTACTTTAAAGAGCGGTATAGAAAGCCCTTTTTATGTTGATTTGCGTCCTTTGGCCTCAGATCCGCATATTTTGAAGCATTTAGCAGCTCACATGCTGTATTTGACACCTTCGGAGGGGGTAGATTTACTCTGCGGGGTGCCTTATGCAGCGCTTCCGGTGGCTACGGCTATGTCTTTGCAGAGCGGAACACCTCTCATCATCAAACGGAAAGAGGCAAAGGCCTACGGAACTAAGAAACTGATAGAAGGCATCTACAAAAAAGGTCAAAACTGCCTGCTCGTAGAGGATGTAATAACCTCTGGAAAGTCTCTGCTGGAGACCATTGCCGAAGTAGAGCGGGAGGGACTTCTGGTGAAGGACATCGTTGTTATCTTGGACAGGGAGCAGGGTGGTAGGCAGCTCTTGGAAGCTCAGGGATACCGCGTTCATGCTCTTTTTACCATCTCCGAGGCGGTTTCTATCTTGGAAGAAGCTCAGAAAATCTCCGCCGAAGATGCTCAGAGAATTGCCGATTTCCTAAAAGGCAGCACCATAAAGTTTGAACAGCCCAAGAGACTTTCTTACGAAGAGAAACTCGCTGCTGCGGAGCACCCTGCTGCTCAAAAACTCCTCTCCATCGCCTTAGAGAAGAAGACCAATCTGATAGCTTCCGCCGATGTGATGTCTACGGAGGAGCTTCTCCGCCTTGCGGACAGCGTCGGGCCTTATATTGCAGCGCTCAAAACTCATATAGACATCCTCCGCGACTTCCATCAGGACAAAACCATCCTTCCGCTCATCGATTTAGCTAAAAAACACAACTTCCTCCTCCTTGAAGACAGGAAATTTGCTGATATAGGCAACACGCAGGAGCTTCAGTTCACCGAGGGACTTTATAAAATCTCCAACTGGGCAGATATGGTAACCTCCCATGTCATCGCGGGGAAGCAGTCCTTAGATTGTTTCAGGAATGTAGGTGTGGTGGTCATCGCCGGCATGTCTTCCAAGGGCGCGCTTACCGATGCAAACTACCACGAAGAGGCTGTGAAGATAGCCCAAGAGCATCCGAGCGTGATAGGATGTGTGTCTCAGACCAAAATACCTGAACAACTCCTGCTCTTTACCCCTGGTGTGAATGCCGATGATGAGGGAGACAGCAAGGGACAGCAGTATAACACGCCTGAACATGTTTTCCGCACCCTGCATACAGATTTTATGATTGTCGGCAGAGGAATTTACAGAGCCGAAGACCCAGAAAAGGCGGCACTCGCTTACAAAAACAGAGGCTGGGAGGCTTATTTGGAGACTTTATAAGCGTTAAAGAGCTTAAAACCTGCATTAAGCAACAATAAACCACTGTAATGTATGGATAAATCACTTACATAGAGGTTTTAAACTCATCATAACCAATCCACCGTAGTATTTTACTGCGGTGGATTTGCTTTTTACATCTTATAAGTTGTTAATAACAAATATGGATAGCTATTGCTGATGTATTTTATTCTATTTTTGAACAATAAAGGTTAAAATAATGAAGTCAAACTATTATTAAGTTAAATTTTATCTTTAATAAAAGTGATAAAAGAAGTAAAATAAAGGTTAATATTATTAAATAAATCAACCGAACCTGTTTTTATCATGTTCGGTCGATTGTTTTAAATGAATAAAATATTTAATAAATATTAAAAAGGTCTTTTTATAATATTGATAGGTCAAAATAAGCAAATCATCTATGTTGATAAGATAAATGTTTCATTTATTTAATGCTTTGTTAATGTTAATTTGATTTTCGTTAAAGAAAATTAATGCTTCATCGCTGTTAATAGGACAAATGTTTCTGTTGTTTAATGCTTTATTTTAGTTATTTTGATGTTTTTCTGGTTAAATAAGACCTTTATCGTGGTAAATTACTGCTTCATTGCAGTTGTTTTGACCTACGGCGCAGTTGTTTAGAGGTCTGTAGTGGTTATTTTGACCTTTTTTATAGAAAATAAGTAGTTTTTCTTGCTTATGTACTGCTTTTTCTTGGTTGTTTTGACCTCTGTCGTGATTGTTTAGATGTTTGTCGCGGTTATTTTGACCTTTTTCGCGGTAATTTAGACCGATGGAGGTGTAAATAAGACCTCCGGCGTAGTTATTTAGACCTTTTTCGCGGTTGTTTTGTGGTGTTTTGTCATCTTTTAATCCGATTTGTCAGTATTTTGCATTATTGCTGTTGTTTAATTCACAATCAAAGGTAATAATAAAGACCTCATAGAGGTCTTTTGCGTTTTTGTAGGTCTTTAGACCAGCTTTATTGCTGTATGAAAG
>CAUQHD010000129.1:0-4234 GCA_963517805.1 uncultured Flavobacteriaceae bacterium
GAGTGCTGTCCGAGATGAAATTTGAGAAGGAAAGTTAGAAAACTTTTTTAAGACATTTTCTTAAAATCCGACCGCAACGCCCTGCGTGAGGGATGGAAGCGTATACCCCACAGCAGCGGCTGTGGGGTTTTAGTATGGGCAGCGGTGAGGAGTAGCAGCGAACAGCCCGACCTGATGGAGTGGGAACAGCCTTGGCAAGGGACACGGCCAAAATAAAAACGAAACACTGTAGAGGAGGCAGAGTGGTTTAGTAGTTTTCAGATTATCATGCCTCGGTGCAGTTTTATTCTTTCAATTGGGTTTTGTATAAATCTGCATAGTAAGCGCCCTGCGCCAGCAGCTCTTCGTGGGTGCCGGTCTCTACTATCCTGCCTTGGTGCATCACGATGATTTTGTCCGCCTTCTCTATGGTGGAAAGCCTGTGCGCAATGATGATAGAGGTTCTGTTCTGCGTGATTTTTTCCGTCGCCTTCTGGATGAGTTTTTCGGACTCATGGTCTATGGAAGATGTGGCCTCGTCTAAGATTAGAATTTTAGGATTGGAGAGATACGCCCGCAGAAAGGAGAGCAGCTGTCTCTGCCCAAGGGAGATGGAAGAGCCTCTCTCACTTACGATAAAGTTGTAACCGCCGGGAAGTTTTTCTATGAAACTATCCACTTCTATCTCTTTCGCGGCCTGCTTTACTTTCTCTAAGCTGATGCTTTCATCTTCGAAAGTGAGGTTCTCCAAAATGCTCCCGTGAAAGAGGAACACATCCTGAAGCACCACACCTATCTGCCCCCTGAAATGGTATAATTCGTAATCGCGGATGTCTGTATCATCTACTAATATCTGCCCAGCATTAATCTCGTAAAGCCTTGTAATCAAACTGATGATGGTAGATTTCCCCGCTCCTGTCGCCCCTACGATGGCTGCTGTTTCCCCTGGATTGACCTCAAAGCTGATGCCTTTCAGGACTTCTTGCTTTTGGTCGTAGGAAAACTTTACTTCTTTAAATTCTATTTTGCCCTTAAGCTCTTTTTTCTTTATGGAGCCGTTGTTGGGCGTAAGGTTTTCTTTTTCATCCATGATACCCAGTACTCTTTCTGCACCTACCAAGCCGCGCTGGATATTGTTGAACCTGTCGGCAATCTGCCTTAGCGGCCGCACCAGCAGAGAAACAAACTGGATGAAGGCAATAATATCGCCTACGCTTGTATCTCCTTGGAAAATAGTATTATATCCGGCGTAAAATAAGATGATTCCTATAAAAAGCGAAGAGAGAAGCTCTACAACAGGGAAGAACAGCGAGAAGTAAAAAACGGTCTTCAAGAGGGCGTTTTTCAGTTGGATATTTATTTTGTCAAATTTGCTGAACTCTGCTTCTTGCCGGTTAAAGACCTGAATTAGAGACATCCCCGAAAGCCTTTCTTGGACAAAGCTGTTCTGGGTGGAAGTCCACATTCTTTCGTTGGAAAAGGAAGATTTGAGCTTTCTTTGGAAAAACCTTGTGATGAGATACATGATAGGAAGCATCAAAAGGACAATGTAACTAAGCTCCCTATTCACGGAGAACATAGCCAGAAGCACCATGATTACCCGCAAGACATCCCCGAAGACCATCAGAAAGCCATCGGTATAAACTGTGGCTATGGTTTCTACATCTCCTACGGCTCTCGTTACCAAGTTTCCGATGGGCGTGGTGTCAAAGAATGAAGTTTTAAAATGAATCAGCCGGTGGTAGAGCCTTTCCCGTATATCGCGGATAACATTCTGCGCTATGAAATTGGAAAAATAATAGAGCAGAACCTGCAATATGGTTTCAACAAAAACTAATCCAAGGAGGATATAAATTCCCTTTATAACGGCTTCTCTGTCCTTGTCTTTCAAGATAGCGATGTCTATCACATCTTTGGTAAGGATAGGGCGGTAGGTAGAAATAAGCGCCACCGCTATGGAAATGAGCAAAGTAATCAGAAACCATTTTCTGAACTTTAGCCCAATAAAAAATAATTTTTTAATGATGTTTCCCATTCACTTTTAGATTTTATTCGTTTTCATTTATTGTGTTCAGAATGCATTCATACTCATAGCCTTTTGATATGAGATAGCGCACGGTTTTCATGGCTTTTTGATAGTTTTTTAAACCTTTCTGCTCGGAGAAATAGGCATTATACAGCTTTTCTATGGTTTTTTGATAATCGGTTTCATCTATCTCGTCCATGCATTTATTGATGAGTTTTTCGGAAATTCCTTTGAATTTTAAGTGATTTTTTATCTTTATTCTGCCCCAGTTTTTCAGGTAAAATTTTCCTCTGATGTAGCTTCGGGCAAATCGCTCTTCATTGAGATAATTTTCATTGATCAGATAAAGCATTATTTCATCTTTAGCTTCTGGAATCAGCAGAAAATCCTGCATTTTTTGTTCCACTTCCTGATGGCAGCGGTCTTGATAAATACAGTAATTCACCAGTTTTTGTTTAATCTCCTCAAAAGTGTACGATTTTCTTTTTTCTTCCATATCTACTTAAAAACTTTGCCAAAGTTATAAAACCTTGGCAAAATTATAATTTTAATGATGATTAAAAATGATTTTATGCATTAAACAATGCTCTTCCCTTCATCAGGTCATTTACTTTGACTTTTACTGCATCTAAGACTTTTTCATCATTGATATTCTTTACAACTTCATCTATCAAATCTGCGATAAGTGGCATATCAGCCTCTTTCAGCCCACGAGTCGTCACTGCCGCAGTTCCTAATCTAATCCCCGAAGTGATAAATGGCGATTTGTCATCATATGGAACCATATTTTTGTTACAAGTAATATCCGCTTTTACTAAGGCTTTTTCGGTTTCTTTTCCGTTTACACCCTTGTTTCTTAGGTCAATGAGCATCAGGTGGTTATCTGTTCCACCACTTACAATATCAAAACCTCTGTCTATCATAGCTTTAGCCAATGCTTGGGAATTTGCAATGACTTGTTTAGCATACACTTCAAATTTTTGGTCAAGAGCCTCGCCATAAGCCACCGCTTTACCAGCAATTACATGCTCCAGCGGCCCTCCCTGAATTCCTGGGAATACAGCACCATCCAGAACAGCACTCATCATTTTAGTTTCTCCTTTTGGCGTCTTGTGTCCGTATGGATTTTCATAGTCTTTTCCAAGCATAATCATCCCTCCTCTCGGCCCTCTCAGGGTTTTGTGAGTCGTTGTAGTAACGATATGGCAATGCTCAAAAGGCGAATTCAATAGTTTTTTAGCGATAAGCCCTGCTGGGTGAGCGATATCTGCCCAAAGTGTAGCCCCTACTTCATCTGCTACTTCACGGAATTTAGCATAGTCCAAATCTCTGGAATAAGCTGAAAATCCAGCGATTATCATTTTTGGTTTTTCTTTTAGGGCAACTTGTCTCATTTGCTCATAGTCTATTCGCCCCGACTCTCTTTCAACACCGTAAAATACAGGTCTAAAATTGATTCCAGAGAAATTAACATGTGAACCATGCGTAAGGTGTCCTCCCATAGACAAGTCCATTCCCAGCACTGTATCGCCAGGTTTCAGCACAGCCAAATATACCGCTGCATTTGCCTGAGAACCAGAGTGCGGCTGAACATTTACATAATCCACTCCAAAAAGCTGTTTTGCTCTATCTATGGCTAGTTGTTCCACTTCATCCACCACTTCGCAGCCGCCATAATATCTTCGCCCTGGGTAGCCTTCTGCGTATTTGTTCGTAAGAACGCTGCCCATAGCTTTCATAACATCATCAGAAACGAAATTCTCAGAAGCGATAAGCTCTATACCATTCGTTTGTCTTTGTCTTTCTTTTTCGATTAATTCAAATATAATATCTTGCATTGGAATAAATTTTTATAAAGTTAAAATATTTCTTTTCTTATAATATTTTGCGAACGCTCTGGCCCTACGGAAACCAAATAAACATTGATACCCAGATACTGCTCTATAAATTCTATGTATTTTTTTGCATTTTCTGGAAGTTCCTCATAATATCTCACTTTTGTGATGTCTTCTTCCCAGCCTTTTAGTTCTTCGTAAATAGGCTCATAATGATAGAGTTTGGTAGTAGAAGAAGTGAAATAATCTATGATTTTCCCGTCTTCTGTGCGGTATTTTGTGGCTATTTTCAGAGTATCTATTCCTGTAAGAACATCCAGTTTAGTGATTACCAGATTATTAATCCCGTTAATCATACAAGCATGTTTCAGCGAAACCAAATCCAGCCAGCCTG
>CAUQHD010000130.1:0-4195 GCA_963517805.1 uncultured Flavobacteriaceae bacterium
CATCTAAGATAGATGGTATGACATTTAAGATTGATGAAATCGCAATGTCTATTCAACAATCTTTCGCTGAAACTCAAAGATAATATTCAGCATTGTAAAAGGATAATGATTTATCCAAAAGTATAGAAGTTTAATATAAAATAATACAAAATGGCGAAAGTAAAACCAAAAAGACACGGCGTATTGACCGATATGACCGCCATGTGTGATGTTACTTTCCTGCTTCTTACCTTTTTTATCTTGACAACGGAGTTTAAACAGCCCGATGTGGAGAACATTGTAACACCTTCATCTGTTTCTAAATCGAAACTAACTGAGGCAGCAAACACAATGACAATTAGCGTAACGAACGATGGAAGATATTATTTTACTCCTACCAGTGACCCAGAACATAGAAAAAAACTATTAGAGGCAATGGGAGAGAAAAATAAAATCACATTTACAGATAAAGAAAAACAAATTTTTGCGAAAACTGAATTTGTAGGTGTGTCGGTTTCTCAGCTAAAAGGTTTCCTACAATTGTCGGAAGACCAGAGAAAGAATTTCAAAGGAGGTACAATTCCTTTGGATAGTGCAAATAAACAGTTGATAGACTGGGTGGATATAAACCGAAAAATAAATAATAATGCAACCCTTGCTGTAAAAGGAGATGGTAATGCATCATATGATAAATTTAAGGTTTTATTCGAGGGATTGAAAAATATAGAATTTTATAAATTCGTGTTGGTAACAACTGAAGAATAAACATAAAAGAATAAAAATGGCAGAAGTACAAGTACAAGAAAAAGGTAACAAAGGAGGTAAAGTCCGTTCCAAAAAAAATAGTACTCGTGTAGATATGACACCGATGGTAGATTTGAACTTCCTTTTATTGATGTTCTTTATGTTTACCACTACCTTTACTAAACCCAACATTATGGATCTGACCCTTCCGGCGAAGCCTGATGAAAAAGTTAAACAGGAAAAAATGCCTGTTGTAGATTTAAGGAACTCTATTACATTTATTATAGGAAAAGATGATAATTTATTTTATCACCAGCAGGATGCAAAAGGACTTAATGAAAGTACTCTTATCAAAACTTCTTATGACAGAGAAGGAGTAGAAAAAGTAATAGAGCAGGCTAAAAAGAATGCTGTAAAGAAAGAGAATTTTACGGTAATTATAAAACCTGTAGATGATGCAAGTTTTAAACATTTCGTAGATATTCTGGATGAAATGGAAATTACAGGAAGTGAGCACTTTGGTATTTCCGAATTGAAGCCTTTTGAAAAAGAGGTTTATGAGAAAAAAGTAAAATAATTTAAAAACCAAAAGTTATGGCAGAAGAACAATTAAAATACGCAGACTTCGAGGAGTTGGTATTTGAAAACAGAAATAAAGCCTATGGTGCCTATGACTTGAGGAGAAGTTATAGAGGTCTTTTAACCAAAGCATTCCTTATCGGTGTATTGTTTTTTTCCGGTATGGTTCTTTTACCATTGTTATATTCTAAAGCGATAAAAACGGAAGCAAAAGAAGGGGATGAAATAGAAGTAGCAGTAAATCTGAAAGACCTTGAAACAGCTGAGGAAGAGGATCCAGTTCCAGATGAGCCTTTGGAAAATAAACAAGAAGAGGTGTTACAGAGTTTGGATGATGTGGCACCACCTTCATCAGAGCAAGTGGCTACTATTGCCAATGTAGTTCCTGAGCCAGTAGAAAACGCGCCTATCGAGACGCCGCCACCTACTAAAAAAGATATGGAAAACAGAGCTATATCTACAAAAACTGTAGAGGGAGTTGCGGCAACTAACAATGCTCCACCGCCAGTACAAGGTGTAGAAGGAGGTAGAGGAACTCAGGCTAAAATAGAAGGAGCTAAGATTGTAGATAAACCTGTAGATACAAAGGAGATTCATACTTCAGTAGATGTAGAAGCTGACTATGGTAATGGAGGATTGAACGGGTTTAGAGCAAAAGTCGCAGAAAACTTTGATAGTGAAGCGGTACAAGGAGAAGGAATGCTTACTACAACTGTAAAATTCGTAGTGGAAACAAACGGAACTGTTTCTCAGGTAAAAGCTACAGGATCTAATCCTGATTTCAACAGAGAAGCAGAGAGAGTGGTAAGATCTATCAAAGGATGGAAACCAGCTAAAAAAGGAGGAGTTAATGTAAGATCTTATTACAGCCTTCCATTGAAAATGAAGTTTGAATAACTTTTTAACCTAATAATAAAAAAGAGGAGTAATTTTACTTCTCTTTTTTTATTATATTTGTCGCTATGTTTTATAATATAAATATATTAACATTCGTTGTAGGGATTTTGTATATCATTGTTGGTGTTTTTGTGATCACTACAAGAAAATTTGGGGTAAAATTGGAGCCAATAGCGGCAAATGCACTGGGTGTTTTACTTTGTATTTATGGTGTGTTTAGGTTAGTTAGGGCGTTTATTCGTTTAAGAAAAGAAAGAAGAGATGAGGAGTAAATTAGTATTATATATTTTATCAGCGTTTTTGTTTTTCTCATGTAAAAATGAGGAACAAAAAAAAGAAGAGGATACTCCGCTTCATACCAGAGGCGAAATCACTCTACAGTATGATGATTCCTTTACCAATATAGCAGAAGCGCTGTCTCAGCGATATAAAAAGGTCTATCCTAATGCAAAAATAAACTTGAAAGTCAGCAAGGAAGATCAAGCATTGGAGGATTTGCTTAATCATAAAGTGGATATGATCATCATGTCTCGTGAACTCACCGAGCAGGAACGAAAATACTGGGATGTGAAGACAAAGCTTCCATGGCAGCCTTCTTATTTTGCGGCGGATGCAGTGTGTTTTGTGGTGAATAAAAACTCAGAAAAACAGCATGTCTCTTTGGAAGAAATAAAAGAAATGCTGAAATCAGGAGATAAAAAATTGATTTTTGATGGTGCGAATACAAGTAATCTGAATGCGGTGCTTCAAAAATTAAATTTAGATATCAAAGATGTGAAATATTCCCGATTAGAAGGGAATGAGAATATTATAGAAAGTTTAGAGAAATTTTCTAATCATATCGGTGTAATCAGTTATAACACGATTAGCCGTCCATATGGAGAGAGAGCCACAAAATTGAGAGAAAACATTAAAATTCTTCCAATAAAAGTAGGAGATTCTCTACTTCTTCCGAATAGAGAAAACTTAAAAACTCAGAAATATCCATTGACCAAACTTCTGTATTTCCTAACAGACGAAGGGACTTTTGGCGTGGCGAATGGACTGATAAGATATTCATGCACGGATATTGGACAGAAAATAGTAAGTAGAGAAGGGCTTCAGCCGTATAATCTTTATCCAAGAACCATAAATATAATTCATAAATAGAATAAAATGAAATTAGATATTTTAGCAATAGGTGCTCATCCTGATGATGTGGAATTTGGATGTGGCGGAACCCTTTTGAAATTGGTTTCTGAAGGGAAAAGTGTAGGAATCATAGACCTTACACAGGGAGAAATGGGAACTCGTGGTACCATAGAAACAAGGTACGAGGAGGCTGCCAATGCAGCAAAATTATTGGGATTAAAAGCCAGAGAAAATTTAAAAATGAAAGATAGTTTTTTGGTTAATTCCGAAGAGTATCAGTTGCGAATAGTGCAAATGATTAGAAAATACCGCCCAGAGATTGTTTTTTGTAACGCTTGGGAAGACCGTCACCCAGACCATGCAAAGGGCTCTAAACTCGTTTCTGATGCGTGTTTTATCGCTGGACTTAGAAAGTTAGAAACAGAATATAACGGCGAAAAACAGGAAGCATGGAGACCAAAACATGTTTTTCATTATATTCAATGGAAACACATTACGCCTGATTTTGTGGTGGATATTTCTGATTTTATGGAGAAGAAAATGGAAGTTTGTAAAGCCTACAAAACACAGCTATTTGATGCAAATTCCAAAGACCCGATAACCCACACTGCAACTAAGGATTTCATGGAAAGCATCACATACAGGGCTCAGGATTTAGGAAGATTGAGCGGAGTAGACTATGCAGAGGGTTTTGTGAGTGAACGATTGCTAGCATTTAAAAATTTTGATGGAATTATTTGGTAGTAAAGAAAAAATTAGTATCTTTGCACCGCTTTATTATGGTGGCTGTAGCTCAGTTGGTTAGAGCGTCAGATTGTGGTCCTGAAGGTCGCCGGTTCGATCCCGGTCAGCCACCCACAAAAAA
>CAUQHD010000131.1:0-4187 GCA_963517805.1 uncultured Flavobacteriaceae bacterium
CTGTCAGAAAATCTGCCGGCGAGAAATAAAAAAAAATTGGTCGTCAGAAAATCTGCCAGCGTCAATAATTTTCCGCTTTTTACAAAAAGTTAGAATTTCTATCAGCCCAAAATTCAGGGCATTAAAAAATATTTTCACGAAGCCCTTCCCACAGCAGGGGGCTTAGCAAAATTTATAACAGACGGATTCTATCCTCCAAGATTTCTATCATTTTATCCCGATAGAGCCCTCCTATCGCCTTCTTGAAGTTCTTTTTGCTCATCTGCAGTTCTGCCTTTATTTCCTCCGGTGCAGACTGGTCAGAGAGATACAGCAGTCCGTAGTTTTCCCTCAGTTTTTCCAGTATTTTTTCCTTGAAACTATCTATGTTTTCGTAGCCTTCGGGCTGCAGGGAGACATCTATTTTTCCATCTTCGCGCAGGAGTTTTATATAGCCGGTCTCCTCGGAGAGGGGGTAGAGTTTCTTATAAACATCAGAGGCATAAACCAGCCCGATGTATTTTTGGTTGATGACCACATTCCAGCCCAGCTCGGTTTCGTTGATGAGAATAAGCTGCACTTTTTCGCCCTTCTTCAGCGGGAGGTTTTCGTACTGCGGATTTCTTTTGAACTTGGTAGTTCCGGTGAGCAGTCCGGTAGTTTCATCTATATAAACATAAACCAGATAGCGCTTTCCTTCCACCATTTTGCCCTTCTGCTGTTTGTAGGGGACAAATAAATCCTTTACGATGCCCCAGTCCATAAAAGCACCGCTGGGAAGGGTCTGCACACAGGTAAGCACGGCAAATTCGCCAGCCTCGCAGTAGGGCTTTTCTATGGTAGCTTTCAGCTGGTTTTCATCTTGATAAACAAAAACCTCTGCCTCACTTCCCGTTTCCCATTCCTGCGAACCAAAAAGCTGAGGAACGAAACACCGCTGCCCGCTCTGGTCTTCCAGATGGTATCCTGAGGAGGTTTTCTCGGTAACTGTTAGTCTTTGTGTCTTGCCTATTTGCATGGGGATATCTTTTAGAGGGCAAATTTAGGATTATATCTTTCCGGAGACAAATTATTTTTCTTAATCTTCCGAAACTTTACTTCGTTTCTCAAAATTGTTTCGTAACTTGCTCCGAAATCTCAAAACGATAATTATGAATCTTCAAGTAAAATTTGGAAACTTTATTTTTGACAATCCATTGATGAACGCTTCCGGCTGCTGGTGCGAGTCGGCAGAGAAATTAGACGAACTGCAGGCATCCGCATCGGGTAGTTTCGTAACAAAAAGTGCAACAGAAAACTACCGCGAGGGCAATCCTTCTCCGCGTTATGTAGAAGTGGCCTTAGGGAGTATCAATTCTATGGGACTGCCCAACGAGGGGCTGAACTACTATCTGGATTATGTCCTGAAACACCAAGAAAAACCCTCCGCGAAGCCCGTTTTCCTCTCCGTGGCGGGAATGTCCTTTGAGGAAAACATCAAGATGCTGAAAAAGGTAGAATCTTCCGCATTCCGAGGTCTTGTGGAGCTTAATTTGTCCTGCCCCAATGTTCCCGGAAAACCCCAGCTCGGCTATGATTTTGACAGCACAGAAAAAATCTTGGAAGAAGTCTTCAGCTTTGTGAAAAAACCGCTTGGCGTAAAACTTCCGCCTTATTTTGATATGGCTCATTTTGATAAAATAGCTGAGGTTCTCAATAAATTTCCGCTGGAGTATGTGAATTGTATCAACTCCATCGGCAATGGGCTTTACATCAACACTGAACGAGAAGAAGTGGTCATAAAACCGAAAGACGGCTTCTGAGGAATAGGAGGGTAGTATGTAAAACCGACGGCTCTTGCCTATGTCCGCGCGATGTATGTGAGGCTCAGAAAAGAAATTAAAGTCATCGGCTGTGGCGGCGTGCTGAACGGGAAAGATGCCTTTGAGCATCTCCTCTGCGGGGCAAGTATGGTGCAGGTAGGCTCTCAGCTCATGAAAGAGACGCCTTCTATTTTTGCTAAAATAGCAGAGGAACTCACCGCCATCATGAAAGAAAAAGGATACAATTCCATAGAAGACTTCCGAGGCAAGCTGAAATCTTTATAAAATCAGCCGCCCTGAAATACTTTCAGGGC
This sequence comes from uncultured Flavobacteriaceae bacterium, assembly GCA_963517805.1. Classification (GTDB taxonomy): domain Bacteria; phylum Bacteroidota; class Bacteroidia; order Flavobacteriales; family Weeksellaceae; genus JABCPE02. The sequence goes on from CAUQHD010000131.1 coordinate 2,096, forward strand.
GGTTTGCTTATTTTTATTTCAGAATGTCTATGTAGTAGTTTTCATCTACTTCCACAGGGGTATCATCAGGCAGGGTGATGCTCTGCCATTCCTCCGAAGGAGTAATCATGATGGAGTGGCTTTTCAGTCTTACAGGCATTTTAAAGCCTGCCACAGTGTTGTTCCATTTAAATTTCAGAATTTTGCCCTGCTGGTGGAATTCCAGTTGAGGAATTTTCGTCGTTCTGAGATACTGGTCAAACACGGCACGGAAATCTATTTCCGCTTTTCCGCTGATGTAATCTTCTACTTGCTTGGTGGTTACCGTTTGGTGGTAAAAGTCTTTGTTTAGACCTCTTAATATCTGCCGGAACTTCTCATCATTACCAATGATTTGCCGGATGGTATGCAGGAGGTTCGCGCCTTTCATGTATTGGTCTCCGCTGCCTCCCTTTCTTACGCCGTATTTGCCAATGATAGGGATGTTGTTCAATATATTTTTCCTAAGCCCGATGACATAGGTATTTGCGGCTTTCTTTCCCATGATACTTTCGGTGAAAAGTGTCTCGGAATAGTCGGTAAAGGCTTCGTGTATCCACATGTCTGCTTTTTCTTTGGCCGTGATGTTGTTCCCGAACCATTCGTGGCCGCTTTCATGAACGATGATGAAGTCCCAGTGAAGCCCGACTCCTGTTCCTGACAAATCGCCGCCCATATATCCGTTCTGATATCCGTTTCCGTAGGCTATTCCGCTCTGGTGTTCCATACCGAGATACGGAGATTCTACCAGTTTGTAGCCATCTTCGTAGAAAGGATAAGGGCCGAACCAATATTCAAAAGATTTCAGCATTGGTTTTACCTGCTGGAACTGTTTTTGGGCTTTTTCTAAATTGTAATCCAAAACCCAATAGTCCAAAGTTAGCTTTCCTTTCTCGCCCGAATATTCATCGGAAAAATGCGTGTATTTCCCGATGTAAGGAATAATGTTGTAGGAATTAATAGGATTTTTGACTTCCCAAGTGAAGATATTTTTGTCCTTTTCAATGCTTTGTTTTACTAATCTTCCATTTCCTACGCCAGTCAGGTTTTTAGGTGTAATGATGGTGAGAGTTGCTCCTTCATCCGGCTCATCACTCCACATTTCTTTTATCGGCAGCCATACGCTCGCTCCTATTCCTTCGCAGGCAACGGACATCCAAGGGTTACCCTCGTTGTCTTGTGCAAAGACCCAGCCGCCATCCCAAGGGGCATTTTTTGCAATGGTAGGATTTCCGCTGAAATCTATTTCCAAGAAGTATTTTTCTCCTTTTTTAAACCTTGCTTTTGTCTTCAGAAAGATAAAGTTGCCCTCTCTTTTTTTTGAAATGATTTTAAAATTAGATGAAATCTTGTCATATTTCATCGGTTCCTGCAAATCTATTTGGAAAGTAGGATTGGTAACATCTTTTATGATATTAAAACTTATTTTATTCTTTCCCAAAAGGCTTTTTTTGCTGTGATTTGCCTCTACGGTTACATCATACCTCTGCACATCCCAGAAATCTCGGAACTGGGTGTTAGAACCCAGCAGCGTATCGCTTTTGGTAAAAGTCTGCCCTGAAGCAATATTGAATAAAACAGAAGCAAACAAAATTAAAATTCTCATGATGGGAGTTATTTTTCTTTGGAAAAATGTTTTTAGTTAAAAGCCTCGATAATTTTAGAAAAATCTTCTATTTTCAGCGATGCACCACCGATAAGTCCGCCGTCTATATCAGGCTGAGAGAAGATTTCTTTTGCGTTGTCTGGCTTTACCGAACCACCATAGAGAATGGACACTTCGTCTGCTGTGTCTTTTCCGTATTTCTCAGCGATAAGGTTTCGGATGAAAGCATGGATTTCCTGCGCCTGTTCTGGCGTAGCAGTTTCTCCTGTTCCGATAGCCCAAATAGGTTCGTAGGCGATAACTACTTTTTTGATTTCCTCGGCAGAAAGCTCAAAAAGCGCTGTTTCGGTTTGTTTTTTCACTACATCGAGGTGCTGTCCAGCTTTTCTTTGTTCCAGAGTTTCTCCATTGCAGTAGATAGGTGTAAGCCCTGCATTCAGTAGGTTTTTTACTTTTTGTGCTGCATGG
>CAUQHD010000132.1:0-4183 GCA_963517805.1 uncultured Flavobacteriaceae bacterium
GATAACGAAATCGCTTCTATACTACAAATGGGAGGATGGACTACCCTCACTGCTATAAATCTCATGCTGTTTAGTCTGCTGCACAATCCATGCAGCACCACTATTTACACCATTTATAAAGAAACTGGAAGCAAAAAATGGACAAGCATCGCTACTTTTCTTCCTATTTTGTATGGATTTATCGTATGTTTTATCGTTACACAGATTTGGAATTTCTTTCATTAAGTTTCCTTGTCTTTGGATTTTTTAGGTTTAAACTTTAAAGAAATTCACCCTCATAATCCACTGATAAACAACTTACTAAAAACAAATTCAAGCCAATTCTTTTTATTGAATTTCTTCACATAGCTTTAGAAATAGGCTTTTTATTTCAGTCATATTTTTGGGTAATTTTGCTGAGCGGTAGAATATCATATTCAGGGAATTTTCTCCAAAAGTCTTTATAAATAAGGGTTTATTGAGGCGGTAAGTTTCTCGCAGAAGGCGTTTTACTCTATTTCTGTCCACCGCTTTTTTGAAAAACTTTTTAGAAACAGAAACGCCAACTTTTTGAATCGACAAATCTTCCTTTTGTAAGGAGATGATAGCCAGTTCTTTATACGAAAACCATTTTCCCTGCTCAAAGAGTAAGGAAATATCGGTCTTGTTTTTTAGTTTCTCTTCTTTTGGAAATCCGTTAGGCTTCATTTTGTTCTTTTTTTAGAAGAAATCTGATAACTTCGGCAGCGGCATACAGCCCAAAAATAGCGGGCATATAGCTGATAGTGCCATAGAATGACTTTTTATAATTGCTACCATCGGTCATTTTCAGGCTGTTTTCATCTTGGATTTCGGTGGAAAATACGCAACGAAATCCTTTGTGTATCTGTTCTTTTTTGAGTTTTTTTCTGATTTGTTTCGCCAAAAAACAATTGTTGGTCTTGCTGATATCTCTGACCATTACTTTGCTTGGATCGGTTTTTCCGCCTGCGCCCATTGCACTTACCAGCTTGATTTTCTTTCTTTTACAAGTGATGATGAGAGCCAGTTTAGGGCTGAGGCTGTCGATGCAGTCTAGGACATAGTCAAATTTTTCCTGTGTCAAAATCTCCTCCATCCGCTCTGGTTCCAGAAACTCATTGATTTTCTTTAAGTTAATTTTAGGATTGATATCCAAAATTCTTTCGGCTACGACATCGGTTTTATTTTTGCCAATGGTAGAGTTTAGAGCGGGTAACTGCCTGTTAATGTTAGTGATATCCACGGTGTCTCCATCTACAATGGTTAAATTCCCGATTCCAGAGCGCACCAGAAATTCCGCTGCGAAAGACCCTACACCGCCGAGTCCAACTATCAGAATATTAGCGCTTTGCAGTCTTTCTATTCCTTCTTCTTTTACCAAAAGTTCGGTTCGCTGTAACCACTCACTCTGCATAAATCAATTTTATTTCTTAATCAAATTTTTACTTTATTTCTATTTTTTCTCCACCAAATTTTGGTTCTTTTCCAATGAAAAAATCCACGAAAACTTTGGTTCTGGCAAGAAATTCTCTAATTTTGGTTTTGATGCCTGCATATTTATTTACATCTTTTGCATTAAACCCAAAAGCCTCAATTCCATTTTTTTGAGCCAAATAAACAGCTCTTTCGTTATGAAACTTCTGGGAAATAATGATGTAGCTGTTTTTCCCAAAAATTTCCTTTGCCCTAACCACCGAATCCAAAGTCCTAAAACCCGCAAAATCCTCATAAATTTTATCCGCAGGAATGCCTCTGTTTATCAGTTCGTTTTTCATGTCTTCGGGTTCGTTGTAGTCCTTTCGGCTGTTGTCTCCACTGACGATGATGTATTCTATTTTCCCTGATTTGTAGAGCTTTTCTGCGGCATCTATTCTGTAATAAAAATAATAATTTTTATATCCGCTAGGCAGCGTTTTAGAAGTTCCCAGCAGCACGCCCACTTTTTGGTTGGGCAGTTTTTCAATGTCATCCGTTACAAAATCTTGGGTTTTGCTTTCAATTTCATAATTAGTCCAAAAACAAACCAAAATTCCCAGCAATAGGCATCCCAATCCCCAAAAGGCAATTTTCTTAAATAATTTCATCAAGTATTTTTAATTTAAATATTAAAACTCTCCATTAGGAAAGGCTTTTTTTCTGAAAATGAACAAAAGCACACCTCCGATCGTAATTGCTGAGTCTGCAACATTAAATATATATCGGAAAAATTCCACATGCTGACCTCCCACCAGAGGGACGCCTTCTGGAACAGTGAAGCTAAACAGTGGAAAATGAAGCATATCTACCACGCAGCCTCTCATGAAGCCAGAATATCCTTCCCCAAATCCAGAAATGCCGTCATAACCTACCCAGCTGCCAATATCTTCTATGAAAACGCTTCCGCTGTCAAAAATCATTCCATAGAAAAGCCCATCGATAAGGTTGCCTATCGCTCCAGCAAAAATAAAACTCATCGGAACAAGCAGATAGTTGCTTGCGCCTTCTTTTATCCATTTTTTGAAATAATATACCATTCCTAAAATCAATAAAATACGGAGTGAAATGAGCAGGTATTTTCCGAAAATTCCACCAAACTGCATCCCATACGCCATTCCTGGGTTTTCTACGAAAGTGAGCCGAAACCAGTCCAGCCCGAAAACAGGAATGCTTTCGCCTAAATGAAAATGAGTTTTGATGTAAAGTTTGGATAACTGGTCTATGAGCAGCACCAGCGCTGTGATGAATATAATTTTTTTCATGAAACTAAATGTTTTGTACCATTTTTAAATTGTAAAATCATGTTTGATTTTTATGGTGAATATGTTTTTAAAAGGCGTTCAACGGCTGTCTGTTTAAAATCTTTAAAACTTGTAAGGACATTATTGTCAATTAAGTAAAATGTAGAACTCACACGAGGGAAATACTCCTCGTGTCCATCGGGATATTCATCAACTCTATGGTAATAATATTGAGAAAAAATCATAGTTTTTTCTCCTATATTCCATAGGTAGGCAGAATATCCTGTTACCCTTCCTTCATCATTTTTTGAGGGGGTAGGTAATAATGTTTTTGGAGTGTTGTATTGTTTTTTTAAATAGCTAAACATTTTATTGCCAATTTCCTCTTCCTCTATTTTAATTATAATTCCTGATGTCTTTTGTTCGGAAGCATTATTGAACAATATTTTTACTTTAGATAAAGGAATCTCTTCTTTATCAGTATTTTGAAAATTAACATCTCCAAAGCTAAAATGTGTCATTTCTTCGGTAAAAGCACATGGTAATGTGGTGGCAATATCTTCATCTTCCATTTCAAATTTTACACCTTTGAAAATTTCTTTATAGCTGGAAGAAAAATCTACTTTTTCAAGGTCAGTTTTTTTTGCACAAGACAAAAATAAAAGACTCATAAGTGTAATGACAATAGTTCTCATTTTAGTTGGTCAAATTAAGTAAGAGAGCTAAGATATCTTAGCCCTCATATGTGTGATATTTACCGCTGCATGTTTTTCGCTTCTATGCTCAGTGTAGCGTGTGGAACGGCTTTCAGTCGCTCTTTGTCTATCAGTTTCCCTGTTACACGGCAGATTCCATAGGTTTTGTTTTCTATACGGATAAGTGCGTGTTTCAGGTCACGGATGAATTTTTCCTGTCTGCCGGCCAGTATCGCATTTTGTTCTTTGCTGAGCGTTTCTGCTCCTTCTTCAAAGGCTTTGAATGTAGGCGAAGTATCATCTGTTCCGTTGTTTTGGTCATTGATGAAACTTTCTCTTAATAGGGCTAAATCTTTCTCTGCCTTCTCTATTTTCTGCTGGATTATAGCCTTAAACTCCTGCAAATCAGCATCGCTGTACCTTGTTCTTTCTTCCATTTTGTTATCAATTAGTCGTTTTTAGTTGTGTTAAATTTTTATACTCTGTTTATATTTATTTTGAAATACACATCGTTGATTTCTATTTCATCAGCTTGAGAAAGTGAATCTACAAACTCTATTTTATTTGCCAATACTTCTGTAGAAATGTAAGAATTATTAGCATTGATTTCTGACTTAAACGGATTATTGTCCTCTAATTGTATAGAAATTCTATCCATCAGGTCAAAATCTTTATCTTTTCTAAGATTTTGGACACGGTTCACGAATTCTCTTGCCACACCTTCTGCTCTGAGTTCATCAGTTACAGTAAGGTCTAGAGCCACAGTTATTC
>CAUQHD010000133.1:0-4150 GCA_963517805.1 uncultured Flavobacteriaceae bacterium
ATACCTCTGTGTAAGCGTTCATATACACACTGAACCAGTCCATTTTCTTTCTCTTTTTAAACCTTTTGAAAGTATGGGAAATCAGGTCTTTAATCTCTTCGGTTGCCTTTATTTTCTTTTCCTCTGGAGATAGAATTTTTACCGTGATGGTATCTTTCAGTTTGTGGGCAATTACAGAGTCTTTCTTCTCTTTCTGTGCCTCTTCTTTGCTGGTGATGGTTTCTATTTCTTGGAGGATGTTGTATTTTATATACTTTTTCCATTCGTTGTAGAGTTCTTTCTTATCTACGGGAGATTTCTTGAGTTTTGGTTCAAGGATAAACTCTTCTTCCTCGTTCAGGTCAATGGGTTTGCTTAGGATGTCCTGTGTGATTTGGTCTATCTCATCTACACGCTGGTACAGGCGGTCTATGGTCTGTTTGTAGAAGACCAGATTTCCATCGTTCAGATAGTCATCAAGTTTGGTTTTATGCTTTGCAAATTCCTCCATGTCCGATTGGAGAAAATACCTCTTCGCAGGGTCTAAAGACTCGAAATAATTGTTATACACTTCCTCCGAATACGCATCATTAATAGGTTTAGGGTGGTAGTGATACGCCAGAAGGTTCTTCACATTTACCATAATGAGCTGCATTCTCTCATCATCATTTTTAGGCGCATTGAAGCAGAACATCAGTGTTACCAATGGAACGAAAAGTAAAACTTTATTTAGTTTTAATAATTTTTTTAACATTTTGAAAAAATAAATTTTAAGCCATCAAATTTAATACCTTATTTTAAATCAAACCTAATTTTTATCTATTTTTGTTGAAATTTTTTAATGACAATGAATAAACAAGATAGAAAACCATTGATTTTGGTAACGAATGATGATGGAATTACTGCACCAGGGATTAGAAAACTCGTAGAATTTATGAACGAAATAGGCGAGGTGGTCGTAGTGGCACCAGATTCTCCGCAGAGTGGTAAGGGACACGCCATTACGATAAATTCTACCCTGATGGTGGAGGAGATAAAAATGGAAGGTGCTCAGCGAGATTTTGCGTGTAGCGGGACGCCTGTGGACTGCGTAAAATTGGCTTTGGATAAGGTTCTTCCGCGCAGACCAGATTTGGTGGTTTCGGGGATAAATCATGGGGCGAATTCCTCCATTAATGTTATTTATTCTGGAACTATGTCTGCTGCTGTGGAGGCTGGTGTAGAGGGTATTCCTGCGATTGGGTTCTCTTTGTTGGATTTTAGTTTTGAGGCGGATTTTGACCAATCGAAAGATTTTATTCAAGAAATAGTTTTAAAAACCTTGAAAAACCCAATGCCCAAGGGAATAGTCCTAAATGTGAATATTCCTAAACTAAAAAAAGAAGAGATAAAAGGCATCAAAATCTGCCGACAGGCTCAGGCAAAATGGGAGGAAAATTTCGATGAAAGAGTCAATCCACAGGGTAAAAAATACTACTGGCTCACGGGCTACTTTAATAATATGGATGAGGGCAAAGATGCCGATGAAACGGCTCTGATGAACGGCTATATCAGCATTGTCCCTGTGAAATTTGACCTTACGGGTTATGAGTATATAGAGACTCTACGAGAGCTTTATTAAATTTTGCTTGTGATATTTGCATATGATTTTAAATTGTATAAATTAGCAGAAAATTTAATTTTAAAATAAGTCATGAAAAGGAGATTATCAATTTTTGTTTTGGCGGCATTGTTTTCATTGTCATGCAAAGCGCAGCAGAGAAGTGTAAAAGAGGGTAAGGTGGCCATAATGGCGAGTGCAGGGTATGCGTGGAGAACAGCAGAGATAGATGGTAGTATCACATATCCTTTGAGAAGTCATGTAGAAAAAATTACTTCAGGGTTTCATTTTGATATCTCGGCTTATCATAGAATAGCTCCTAATATGGGACTTGGGCTGAAATTCAATAGATATTCTGCTTCTGCGGAAACCAGTCTGGGCGGAGTATATCTTAGCACAAAGGATAGAATTATCTTCATAGGGCCGTCGTTCATGTATTCTAATTTTGAAATGGATACACCACATAAATTTTATTGGGATGTAGCGCTGGGCTATCAGCAATATACGAGTAGTAATTTTTTAGGTCTTCTTGGAAATTTTGAGGTGAAAGGTTCTTCGATAGGGCTTTATAGCACGATAGGGTATCAGTATGCTGTGAGTCGTTCGTTCTTGATAGGGCCTCAGCTAGGTTTCGGACTGGGAGCTGTGAAACTCCATGTTGAAAATGGAAGGAGCCTATCACTCGCAAATAATGACAAAAAAGAAGGCTTAGGGAGAGTTTCTCTAGCAGCCACGGCGACAATAAGATTTTAATAATTCTAAAATACACACAAAAAGCACCTTTTTTAGGGTGCTTTTTGAATAATAATGAAAGAGATGTTTTTGAAATAAAATAAAATTTGGAGAGAAATGATAAAAAATATAAAAATATTGATTTTATTATTGATATTTTCTTGTAATCCGCAAGATAGCAATGGACATAAAAAAGAAAACACAATTCTAAAAATAGAATACAATTTTTATGCTTCAAGTGGTGGAGAACCTATTTATAGAGTTCTTTATTTTGATGAAGAAGTTGTTGTTGAAAATTTGGAACATTCCCATACATACAAAGGAAAAATTACCAAAGATAAAATAGAAGAGATAGAAAATATCACATCAAGACTGAAACCCAATAATATAGAACCAGATATTATTTTAGATTCTTGGAGAATAGAGTTAATAATTAATGGCATCACATATTATAACAAAACAAAAGTTACGAAAGAGACCTTGCCAAAAGACATTAGACAGCTTTTGTATATATTAATTAAAAACTCAACTGTGGATATAGATTTATATGATTTTTCTTAAAATTAATATTGGTGGTATTTAAAATGTATTCTTTGAAACAAATAAAACAAACAATGAAAAACCCGATACAACAACTAAAATAGTTGAAAAGAAATATAGAGAAAATTAATTTTACCATGTATATACAAAGAGAAAATGGAACGGATGAAGTGAATTGTGCTTTCAGAATGCTGAATATGAGTCTTGAACAATTTATTCAGATACAACATTCAATGGAGAGTTTGGATTTGGACTTTGAGATGAATGAGGAGCATAGAAACATGATTATAGATATGAATCACAAAGAAGATGTCAATACAATTATTCAGCTTTGTAAAAAATTCGATATAAAAAAAGGAAATATATATTGTTCTATCATATCATCTTATGACAATGGAGGTTTTAGACTGCCTTCATATATTATGTATTTGATAAAAGAAATGCAGGAAATAGAATTGGATTCATAAGAATGTTTCAAATGGTGGAACATATATTTATAATAATCAAGGGAATGTAAATACAACTATCGGACAATGAAAAGTATATTATTAACAATAGGTTTGATATTATTTTGTACATCTTGTTTTGTGCATGAAGATAGAATGATTAATGGGCAATGCCGTCCTAAAAACCCTAATTTTAAATTAACAAAAATCCCTTTTAAAGACTCGGACTTATTAGCATTTAATAAAATCTATATAGCTGATGATAAAACTAATGCTTATGGGTTATGGTTTCTATCCCGATGGAAGAATTATATATGTGCACTCAAAAGATGGTCTGTGACATTAAAAATCGAGGATATAATCAATAAAACATGGAATAATGCTCCTGCAATTGGTTATTGGAGGATGGAACGAAATAAAATTAAAACAGAATATTTTTCCTGTTCAAATTCTGGAAACTATATTAGAAAATAAGGTTACATAAAGGGTGACACTATTTTTTTTGAACGAGATTGTAGGACAAGACCATTCAAGCAAAAAATATGTTATGATAAATATATTTTATCCAATATGAATTTCGGTAATGTTCCAGATGTGTTGTTTTGGGTAGAAAAAAAACATTGATAAAAACTCATAAATTCATATAAAAGAAAATCTATTTTAAATATTCGCATAAAAAAAAGAACTTTGGATTATCTCAAAGTTCTTTTTTAATTTCTGTTTTCATGGTTCGGATGTTGATTTTCGTGGTTCGGATATCGAAAAAGGTGGTTCGGACCTCGATTTAGGTGTTCCGGATGTCGATTTTCGTGGTTCGGATGTCGAAAAAGGTGGTTCGGACCTCGATTTTGGT
>CAUQHD010000134.1:0-4142 GCA_963517805.1 uncultured Flavobacteriaceae bacterium
GTTGTCAAGAAAGATTTTTTGGTGTCAGCATCTTGGGCTTTCATAGTATTGATGCTAAAAAATACTCCATATAATGCTGAAAGTAAAATTAACTTTTTCATTAGTGTAAAATTTAGAAATTTAAGGCTGCAAAGATACTAATTGTTTAAAAAGAAATCAATAATTTTGCAGCATGTTGATAGAAGTTTTTAAATCAAAAATTCATAGAGTAAGCGTTACAGAAGCAAATCTGAACTACATAGGAAGCATTACCATAGACGAAGACCTGATGGATGCCTCTGGAATTATCCATGGTGAGAGGGTTTATGTGGTGAATGTGAATAATGGAGAGCGTTTTGACACTTATGCAATAAGAGGCGAGAGAAAATCAGGAGTAATCTGTCTGAATGGCGCAGCGGCGAGAAAAGCTCACAAAGGCGATATTGTCATCATCATAGCCTATGCGCAGATAACGCCAGAGGAAGCCAAAACTTTCGAACCCAAAGTGGTTTTCCCTAATGAAAAAACTAATTTATTAGAATAATAATGAGCCTCACAAGAAAGCAGATAAAGAATATTTTTACGATTTTAATTTCGGCTGGTTTGGCTGCGTTTTTTATGTGGCTGGCTTTGGGTGATTTGGATTTTGATAAGGTGAAAGCGTCTTTTGCTGAGATTAACTATTTCTGGGCCTTGATGTCTGCTTTCTTTGCTGTTTTGGCGTACTGGTTTCGTGCGGTGCGCTGGAATCTTCTTTTAGAACCGATGGGCTACCAAATCCGTAATTCTAATGCCTTTTGGACAATAGCCTTCGGGTATATGATGAACCTGACCATTCCAAGAAGTGGCGAAATCGCGAGGGCGACCACGCTTTTCAGAATCGAAAAAGTCCCAGTAGAAAAATCCATCGCGACCATAGTCATAGAACGACTGGTGGATTTGGTTTTTATGCTTTTGTTTCTGCTTTTGACTTTTATTTTTAATGGAAAGGTTTTAGCGTCGTTCTACAATCTGCTTACCACACGAAAAGTCTCTGAAAAAAAGAAACTGACATCTACGGATAATTTCTTGCTAGATCTTGGGATAGATGACTTGGATGCGTTTTATTTTAATCTGAAAATAGTTCTTTTAGTCCTTGTTTTGCTTGCTTTGGTGGTTTTTGTAATTAAATTTAAAGAGAAAATAATTTCTTTCATTAAAGGTTTGATAGATGGCTTTTTAGCTGTCCGAAAAATCAAAAATAAGCTCGCTTTTGTGCTTCATTCGGCAGGGATATGGATTTGCTATTTTCTTGCGGCATATTTGGTTTGTTTTGCCTTGAAAGAAACTTCTGATTTTACCATTGGTGATGGTTTTCTGCTCGTTACGGCGGGAACTCTTGGGATGATGGTGCCTACTTCTGGCGGTGCAGGTTCGTACCATATCGTGGTTAAAATCGCTATTGTAGGGATTTTTATTTCTCTTGGTAAAAGCCACTTACAAGGTGAGGAAGTAGGGATTTCCTATGCGCTGATTTCCCATTTGATACAGACTATTGCTACGCTTGTCTTTGGACTGATTTCTATTTTCGCCTTATTTGGAAAGAAGAACGATAAATAGTTTATGATTCCTCAGGAGTGTCAAAACTATTTTCCCATTGATTTATAAAGTCTTTAAATTGCTTGTTATCAAAGACTTTGTTTCTTATTTTGCTAACGGACGAAATTCCTTTTCTATCAGAAATCATCAGAATTTCATCGGCTTTTTGGCTTTCAAAAGGGCTGATTTCTGCCTGTTCTATTTCGGCTAATCTATTTTTGTGAACGAAAGTGACAAAATTCTCCATCAGCGGCGAGATGTAGGCGCCTTCGGTCTGCTTGGGAATACGAATGGTTTTTTCTTCTAAAAACAAGAAATTTCCCCAGATTCCCCTTGCAATTCTTTTGTTTGGGTTTAGAATCAGCAGGTCGTCCAGTTCGTTTTCTCCAGCGTATATTTCTGCATAAATATTTTCTGGACAATGAGTTAGAATGTTGCTCAAAATATTCGTGTTTACGGTGATTTCCCTAATCAAATCTACCTCCAAAGTTTTGTTAATCTGCAAAATATCTTGTGTTGGTTTTGCTTCAATGAAAAACTGAACGGGAGATTTGGCTAAATTTAAATCATCAGTATTTCTATAAACTAAAAAATGAATAAACGCGTTTTCAAGGGCGTCGGCAGTTATTTTTTGTTCAAGAATATCGATGAAATATTCCAGATTGAAAGAAAGTGGAATGTTCATCCTCATCTTCCGCATAGAGGCCATTAGGAAAAAATAGCATTCTTCGGTAAGGATGAGTTTTCCGTTTCTCACAAAAAAATACACGCTCACGGCATCGCCATAGAGAAAAGCACGATTGTCATTCATTAGGCAGCTCCTAATTTTATTTTTAGATTTTCGATAAGGTTTTCCCAGTATTGCTGAGTTTCTTCTTCGTCGCCAGCTTCACAGAAGTCGGTAATGTTCAGAGAAAGGTCGTTTGTAATTTCATCAATTACAATATTCAGCTCGAAGAAATATTTGGTTCCTTCATCTTCTTCCCATCGGAATCTCACGGACTGTTCTACTTTATATCTGGTAAGGGTTGCTTTCTCTTTTGGGCCGCCATTCCAGCTGAAGTAGAAGTCATCTCCTTTTTCTGTTACTTCATCAGCAAACCACTCAGCCAGCCCTTCTGCAGTGGCAATGTATTCAAACAGAATTTCTGGAAGGCAGTGAAGTGGAAATTCAAATTGTATTTTAGTTTTAGCCATACATATACATTTTCGGGTCGCAATATATCATTATTTTTTTAGCTTTAAAATATTGTCCAAGTGATTTTTGTCACTATAAAAGAAAAAAGGCAAAAAATCATAAATTTTCGCCTTTTTATTTATTTTTTGAGTTTACTTTTCTCTGCTATGATACCTTGTCAAGGGCATTTAGAATAATAGTGCAACCTTTTTCTATTTCCTCCTTGCTGAGGATAAGCGCAGGAGAAATTCTCAGATAATCATTTCGATAGAGCTGACAGGATACGATAAGTCCATCTTTCATACACTGTTCTACCACACGGATGCAGTAGTCTGGGCTTCCTAGATTAACCGCCAGCATGATTCCTTTTCCGTTGATGTATTTTATTTTAGGATGAACTAAAAGTTTTCGGAATAGTTTTTCTTTTTCTTCTATTTCATCTAGTAGTCCGCTTTCTAGGATTTCTTCCAAAGTAGCCAAACAAGACGCAGCGATAAGCGGATTTCCTCCGAAAGTGGTGATGTGGCCTAATTTAGGGCTGTGAGAGAGACAACTCATGATTTCTCTGCTGCTCATAAAAGCGCCCACAGGAAGACCGCCGCCCATTCCTTTACCCATCGCGAGAATATCTGGAACGATGCCATAATGCTCAAACCCAAAAAGTTTTCCTGTTCTCCCGAACCCTGGTTGTATTTCATCTAAAATAAGCAGAGCGCCCACTTCTTCGCATCTCTTTTTTAGTTTTTTCAGATAGTCGTTTTCTGGCGTGATGAATCCTGCTGCGCCTTGTATGGTTTCCACAACTACACCTGCTGTTTTTTCGGTGATTTTGGCTAAATCTTCTTCATTATTAAAATGAATGAAATTTACCAGTGGAAGCAGCGGACGGAAGGCTCTCTTGTGGTATTCGTTTCCTGCCACGCTTAATGCTCCGTGGGTATTGCCATGGTAGGCATTGTGAAAGGCGATGATTTCCTCTCTGCCAGTGTATCTTTTGGCAAGTTTTAAGCTACCGTCTATGGCTTCTGCACCGCTGTTTACCAGATAGGTAACTTCTAATGGGTCAGGCGTAACCTTTGCTAAACGCTTGCACAGTTCTACGGGTTTTTCTAGTGCGTATTCTCCGTAGACCATCACATGTAGGTACTTGTCTGCTTGTTCTTTTATGGCGTTTATGATTTTAGGGTGGGAGTGTCCCAGTACATTGGCGGAAATCCCAGAAACAAAGTCCAGATATGCCCTGCCATCTTTACCATATATATAGTTGCCCTCCGCTCTTTCTACCTCAAAACCAGAGGCAAAATGCGAGGTCTGCGCTTGATAGTTAAAAAAATCTTGTTTCATTATAGAATAATTTTAGGCAAAAATACTACTTTGTAATTTAATTATTTTGCACATTCCAAAAACA
>CAUQHD010000135.1:0-4105 GCA_963517805.1 uncultured Flavobacteriaceae bacterium
TGTGCATTCAGAATTAGAACTTCAGCTAAAAACATTGCCTTCGGAGCCTGGTGTTTATCGTTATTACGATAAAAAGGGCGAGATTTTGTATGTTGGAAAGGCTAAAAACCTAAAAAATAGGGTTTTATCTTATTTTAATAAAAGTCAGATCGGATACAAAACCCGAATGATGGTTTCTAAAATTGTAAGGCTGGAAACCACCGTGGTTAATAGCGAATACGATGCACTTCTTCTGGAAAACAACCTCATAAAAGAATATCAGCCTTTCTATAATATTCTGCTGAAAGATGACAAGTCCTATCCATGGATTTGCATCAAAAAAGAGCCTTTTCCTCGGATTTTTTTAACGAGAAATGTCATCAAAGACGGCTCGGAATACTACGGGCCTTATGCGAAAGTAAAACAGGCAAAAACGCTGATAGAAGTTATCAAAAACATCTATAAACTCAGAACTTGCAGTCTAAATCTCGCTCCCGAAAAGATAAAAGAAGGGAAATATAAAGTTTGTCTGGAATATCACATTAAAAACTGTGCTGGCCCTTGTGAAGGACTAGAAACCGAAGAAGAATATGCTCAAAAGCTAAATGCCATTCGAGGGATTATCAAAGGCGAATTCAAGGCAGCGAGGGAATATTTAGAAGCTGAAATGTACAACTATGCCGCAAAACTGGAATTTGAAAACGCCCAGCAGAGCAAGGAGAAATTACAGATTTTAGAAAATTACCAGACCCATACCACTATCGTGAGTTCCAATATAAACGATGTGGATGTCTTCGGTATTATCAGTGATGAAGCGGCGGCTTATGTCAATTATTTCAAAATTAAAAACGGTTCTATTATTCAGTCCTACACCACAGAAATCAAAAAAATGCTGGACGAAACCGATGAAGAAATATTGGAAGAAGCGCTGATAGAGATTAGGAATAAATTTAATTCCACTTCTACGGAAATTTTTCTTCCGTTTCATCTCAATATAGAAATTCCACATGTGAAGCTGATTGTCCCTAAACTGGGCGACAAAAAGCGTATCGTAGAGCTTTCCGAGAAAAACGCAATAGAATACCGTGTGGAAAAACTAAAGCAGGTGCAGATAGTAGACCCAGAAAGACATACCAACCGCATCATGGCGGAGATGAAAAAACTCCTCAGACTTCCCGAAGAGCCGCGGCATATAGAAGGTTTTGACAATTCTAATATTCAAGGGACCAATCCCGTTTCGGCGTGTGTGGTTTTCAAAGATGGGAAGCCCAGCAAGGCAGATTATCGGATTTTCCATGTAAAAACCGTGGAAGGGCCGAATGATTTTGCTACGATGGAAGAAGTCATCTATCGCCGATACAGCAGGCTTTTGGATGAGGGCGAACCACTGCCGCAGCTGATTTTGATAGACGGCGGAAAAGGTCAGCTCAGTTCCGCAGTGAAGAGCCTGAAACTCCTCGGACTGTATGGGAAAATTTCCATCATCGGAATAGCGAAAAGATTGGAAGAAATTTTCTTTCCCGAAGATCCAGTTCCATTGTATTTGGATAAAAAATCGGAAACCTTGAAGGTTCTCCAGCGGGTTCGGGATGAGTCGCATCGCTTTGGTGTGAAGCATCACCGCACGAGAAGGAAAAATTCTACAATAAAATCAGAATTGGAGGAAATCCCTGGTGTAGGCGAGAAAACCATCCAGCAGCTTTTATCTAAATTAAAATCCGTAAAAAGAATAAAAGAAGCCTCTCTGGAAACGCTGGAAGAGATTTTAGGAAAATCCAAGGCAAAAGCAGTTTGGGAGCATTTTCGCTAATAGAAGCCTGTCCGAAGAGCAGAAAGTCCCGAACAAATCTTTTATAAATCAGAACATTTAGAATTAATAAAAAAACTTAAATTTTATTGATTTTATAATTTTAATGCTGGAAATTCCAAAAGGGCATTAACTTTAATGAAAAAAACAACGGAAAAGCCAGCGATTTTCAGGAAGGGTTGCTTATTTTTTATTACTTTTGTATTCAAGCAAGTTGATTATGAAACTGAACATCCAAAACGAAACCGCAAGGCTGAAAACCCTCGTATTAGGCCGTCCGGAGTCCATAGGTGCTGCTCCTATGCTGGCGGAAACCTATGATGCCAAGTCGTATCATGCAGTAGAAAACAACATCTACCCAGTAGAAAAGGACATTATCAGAGAAATGAACGCCTTTGAAGCAGTCCTGAAAAAACATGGCGTGGAAATCCTGCACCCTGCACCCATAGAGGGATGTAATCAGATTTTTGCACGGGATGTTGCTTTTGTGATAGAGGACAAGCTAGTGGCTTCTAACCTAATTCAAGACCGCGAAGCTGAACAAGACGCCTACCACCATGTTTTTGAGGAAATAAAATGGAGTAACATTATCAACCTGCCTAAAACAGCCCACATAGAGGGCGGAGATGTCTTGGTTTGGAATGATTTTCTCTTCGTAGGCACTTGCTACAGCGAAGATTATAGGAATTTCAAAACGGCAAGAACCAACAAGTACGCAATAGAATTGTTAAAGGAATATTTCCCCCAAAAACGCATTATAGACCTTAATCTGAAAAAGAACGACAGAGAGCCTTATAGAGGCGTGCTGCATTTGGACTGCTGTTTCAATCTCGTGGGCAGGGATAAGTGTATTATTTATAAAAATGGATTTGTAAATGAGCGGGATTACAGGCTTCTCCTTGATATTTTTGGAGAGACTAACTGTTTCCAAGTGACAGACCAAGAGATGTTTGAGATGTTCCCGAATGTTTTCTCCATAGCGCCAGACCTCGTGGTCTCGGATGAGGTTTTCACACGGCTGAACCGCCACCTCACAGAAGAGTGGGGGATAAAAGTAGAGGAAATCTCTTACCGCGAAATATCTAAAATGGGCGGACTTTTGAGATGTTCTACCATGCCGCTCATCAGGGAATGAAAAAGAATAAATAATCCGCTGCTTTTGGGCGGAGAATAATAATTTTAATAAAAACAATGACAATGCAGACAACCAACACCGTTCTCATGATAGAGCCTGTGGCGTTTGGCTACAATGCCCAGACTGCCGAGAACAACTATTTCCAAATAAACTCCGAGAACGAAAATACTCAGCTGAAAGCCTTGGCTGAGTTTAATGCTTTTGTGGAAAAACTCCGTTCTCATGGAATCAATGTTATCGTGGTTAAAGACACTCTGGAACCACATACGCCAGATTCTATTTTTCCAAATAACTGGGTGAGTTTCAGTCCAGAGGGAAGGGTAGTTCTCTATCCGATGTTCGCACCGAACCGAAGAGATGAACGCCGAATGGACATCATAGAAAAGCTGAAAAATGAAGGTTTTGAGGTGAAAGAAATCATAGATTTCACTCAATCCGAAAAGGAAAATAGGTTTTTGGAAGGAACGGGCAGCATTATCTTTGACCAAGATAATAAGATAGCATACGGCTCGGTTTCTGTCCGTCTGGATGAGGATTTGTTCCGTGAATTTTGTGCAAAAATCGGTTTTAAACCTGCTGTTTTTCATTCGTATCAGACCATAGACCACCAGCGGATGCCTATCTATCATACCAATGTGATGATGTGTTTGGCAGACCAGTTTGCGGTGATTTGTCTCGATTGTATAGATGATGAAACGGAGCGAAAGCAGGTGGTAGAAACGATAGAAAAATCAGGAAAAGAAATCATAGCCATCAGCGAAGAGCAGATGCATAATTTTGCGGGAAATATGCTCCAACTGCATAACGACAAAGGAGAAAAGTTCCTGATAATGAGCCAGACGGCATACAGCTCACTCACGCAGGAGCAGATAAAAAATATTGAAAAATACAGCCAAATCATTTCTTCTGATTTGAGGACGATAGAAATCAACGGCGGCGGCGGTGCCAGATGTATGCTTGCGGAAGTGTTTTTACCAAAGAAATAGCAGAAAAAAGTTTTAATCATGACAGAAAACATCAAAAAATTACAAGAGTTATTGGACTGCGAGGTCATTCCAGTTGCGCCAAATACAGAACCAAAACAATTGGTAGAAACTTATCTAAATCTTTGGAAGCAAGGTAAAGAGCAGAAATTCACGCCTGTGATAGTGACAGCGGATGATATATTGCTCGAAAAATTTGAA
>CAUQHD010000136.1:0-4018 GCA_963517805.1 uncultured Flavobacteriaceae bacterium
TTTATCTACAAAATCAATATACCATTGCCAGAAGGAAATACTCTCTTCTACTTGATGAAGAGCGTGCAGTCCCATTATAGGCAGCCACAAATGCAAGTATTTATTGGTTTTCATAGATTTCCTTTTTTAATGCTGTGATATACTTTTGCTGTGTGCGTTTCAAATTCCAAAAGAGAGGAGCCACAAGCCTTAAAAAGAAGTTTTTGATATGTATTTTCTCTTGAAAACAAACCTTAGTCCCTCCATTATACGATTCAAATTTTCCTTCCCATTCTCCATAGAATAGTTTGTGCTCTATTGTAAAGGAATAATATTCATTTTCTTTCTTTTGAATATTGCTAAAAAGCGTTTGTCCGCCACCTTTATAATATTCGATAAAACCATTTTCCAATAGCTCTATGTTTTCCACTTCCTCTCGCCACTGAAAGTTCTTGTTATCAGTAACAATTTTATATACCAATGCTACAGGTGCATCAATCACATCAGTTATCTTTGAAATGAGAAATCGTTTCATGTTACATCGCATCTATCTTAAAAGTAAGTGATTCCAGCACTTTTAGAATGGCTTCTACGGTATCCATAGAGGTAAGGCATGGAACTCCGTTTTCTACCGACATACGCGGATTTGGAAGCCGTCCCGCATTCCTTTAGTAGTTTTATTGATTGGCAAAATAAATATTCCTATTTCAGCTCTCCATAGCCGATGAGTGCATCGTAGTTTTTTCCAAAAGGCGTGTAATACAGAAAAGCCTGATATTGGTTTTGTGTCTGCCAGAAATTCCCATTGATTTCACCAAAATTTAGTTTTCCATTTCGGTCTTTTGTTGCAAGGATGTAGTTGTAAAATCCCTGTTTTAGGAATATTTTAGCGAAATATTTTTGGCTTTTTGGGTCGTAGTGCATTTGGCTCTCTTCATTAGCCTGATAATCATTAAACTGCCCTAAAACATAGATATTTTTCCCTTCCAAAGGATAGCTGTCCAGAGAAAACACTACCCAAGAGTAGTCGCCCTCGTAGTCGGCATTTCTTTCTTGTCCCATGTTATTACTGCGGAAATAGAAAGCACCATTGACATCTGGCTGATACTGGTAGCTGAGCGGAGAAGTCCAAACGGGAAAAAGATAAGTATAATTTACTCCATCCACATTCTCATAGCCGGACACCATGTCCATCGGGACATTCAGTATTTTATTATCAAAATAGAAAAACTCATTATTTCCTTGAAAAACAAGGCTTAACTGCTGAAACATCAGCTGGTTTCCGAAGAGAACAGAGGAAGGTTTTAGGTTAAAAATCCCATCATTAAAATTATTATTTTGGATAATATTTAGGCTGACAGAATTGATATTTCGGCTGGTCTCTGGGTCGGTAAGGGTGGCTTTGACTTCTACTCTTTGGTTGAGGTTTGGAGTTTTCGCTGCGGTGTATCGGCTTACATTCAGGCCAATTGCAGCTCCGTTTTCTGCCACCGAAAATCTCTTCGTGAAAAGTGGTTTTTTCGGTGAATCTTTATAAACTATAAGTTCAAAATTTCCCGATATTTTAGGCTGAATGTCCTTGTTAGGAAAGGTCAGAGAGTAGTGCGTGTAGGCTTGGTGGGTGTTGAAAGAGTATTTAAAATTATCAATCAATCCGCTCAGTTTTCCAGTCGCAAATTCCGTAAAAAACAAGCCGTCATCTTTCCAGTTTCTGTCAAGATGTTTTATCGTATAGCGATAAATCTGGCTGCCATTGTCCAAGTCATCAAAACGAAGGACAAGCCGCTCTCCGAACCTTATGACAGGCGTTTCGTCATTGGTCTGTGGATTAAATAGCTGAATGCTTTTAATATTCTGCCCAATGGCAAAAACGCCCGAAAACAAGAACAATAGTCTAAACATTAGGCATTTTTTATAACGGTTAATCTCGCCTTAGTGTGGTAATTTCCTTGTTTGAAGAAACGAGTGAAAAAGTCCAATTCTTCTTTTGTATAATTGTTTTTCTTGAAGAAAGAAATCTTTTTCTCGCTCACTTCTATGCTGTAGTCCAGAATTTCTTTGGAGTAGAAATTCGCCAAGAAGATTTGATAGAAATCTTGGTCGATTCTGTCTTTATCCAAGAATTTATTTTGTTTAATACAAAAAGCGTTTTCTATGTTAGAATAAACCTCAAAACCAGAATTGATATTATGGAAAACTACCATCACAGTGTCTGGTTTTTCCTCTTCTTTGGTTGCTTTTGGTTTGTATTTTTTTACGGCTTTTTCTTTTTCCTCTGCGGATAGACCAGCGGTTTCTGTGAAGAAATCAAAATATCCGTTCATAAAGTCATCCACCTCATCTTTTTTAAGGAATACGATAGGAACGCCCTTGTTATAGATAAGGAATGCTTCGTGGTGTTCTTTTAGGTTTTCACGGATAAGAGCTTGGTCTTCCATGAAGCTAAGGGATTCTTTAGAGTGGATGTTTTGTTTTTCTTTTTCTATGAACTCCTCGTTGTAATCGCTCATGATGGAAACTCCTGAGAACCACCATTCTTTATGCCATTCTACGACGCCCATGAAGATGATGCTTTTTTCCTTTAAATCTTTGTGTTTAGGGAAAGAAGATTTCAGAAGTTTAAATTTCTTATCGGTAGCGATGTGTTTTATTTTTAGGTGTTTTTCATCTTCGCCAAGGAAAAGGAAACTTCCCTGAACTCTCGGAGACATTTTTTCTAAATCTTTCGCTACGGGATGTTTTTTACCCAAAATCAGAACAGCCCATTCCTTCGCAGAAAGCGCAAGTAGAGAGGTGCATGCCTCATGGATGAATCTGTCTCGGTTGTCATCCAGGGCAGCTTCTACTCTTCGTCCTGCTTCCATGATTTCCGCCTCTTGTCTCAGTAGAGCGAAACCTGTATCTGGGAAGAATAGATAAGTTTTGGTAAGGATATTATTGAGAAGTCTTCTTACTTCGTAGTAGTCTTGGGTAGGCTCTATTTGGTAAGTTTCTCTCAGTAAATCGTTTTCTGGAGCGTATTCGTACTCGGTTTCCAAGATACCCACCAGTCCTTCAGAAATGTTTTGTATAAAAGGATCGTGAGGATTGAGCAGGATATTCTTGTTCACGGTATTGATGAAATACCAAACCAAAAATTTCACATCTTGGATATTAACCTCGCCTTCTACATAGTTTTTGTCTGTTTCGTAGAAAGGAAGCGGTTTTCCGTAAAGCTCTTTATGTTTTTTGATAAAAGAATTCCATACTTCAGACCCAGAAATGATGTCTTCTAAATAAGAAGTCAGAAACATACAAAACAAAGAAATCCCTTCTTCTCTTATGAAATTCTGCAAAGGAAGATGAAACTCTTTTTCGTAGATTTTATCGTTAATTTCATTGCTTATTCCTAAAAAATAAAGGTCGGATTTAGCGGTTTTGTTATAAGGTTTTATTTCTTGCCAGTCTTCTAATAAAATTCTTTTCTGTGCTGCCATCTTTCTTCTTTTTTTTGTTTCCACAAAGATAATAAAATATCTCCACCTAAATATCTGAAAAATATCATACTTTCTAATGGATGCCAAATGAAATTCCCAGTGCATTTTTGCAGTAAAATATTGAGGAAAAAACTATCTTTACACGGAATAAATAGAATTTTCTCTAAAACAATGGACACCTCTGAAAATAAGATAATCCACATCGATATGGACGCTTTCTTTGCTTCCGTAGAGCAGCTGGACTGTCCAGAACTTAGAGGAAAACCCATCGCTGTGGGTGGCGCAGGGAATAGAGGCGTGGTAGCGGCAGCAAGCTATGAAGCGAGGAAATACGGCGTTCGTAGTGCGATGAGCGGCGCGAAGGCAAGGAAACTTTGCCCAGACCTTATCTTTGTTTCGCCTCGTTTTGAGCGGTATAAGGAAATTTCTTTGCAAATCCGCGAAATATTCTATGAATACACCGATTTGGTAGAGCCGCTTTCCCTTGATGAGGCGTATCTGGATGTGACTTTTAACAAGAAAAATAATCCCTCCGCTACGAACATCGCCAAGGAAATTCGGAA
>CAUQHD010000137.1:0-3990 GCA_963517805.1 uncultured Flavobacteriaceae bacterium
TTTCAACAGCTTTTTGGAATAAAATGGAGCAATTTAATCTTTTCAAAGACTTAACTGAAGCTAAAAAAACAGAATTAAAAAATAATCTTATAAATGATAATGGTTGGCAGACTTTCTCATATCCTCCTTCTTTCACACAAAACAATTGGGTTTATATCGTAAAAACTGCCGATGGAAAAGCTGCTAAAATCCAATTAACAAGCTATAACCACAGCACCAAAAATACTACTGGATTTATCACTTTTAAATATCAAGTTGCAGACAGCAACAATAAATTTTAATCATTAATTTAATTTTAATAAGGATAAGAAATTGAATTGTTGTAACAAAAACAGCAGTTCAATTTCTTGTTTTTAAATCAAGGAAAAATTAAACATGTTAAAAAAAGCATTTTTTCTCTCACTCCTTGCCACAGCTCCGCTCTATGGACAGCAAAAGACAAAAGAGAAAGAAACTGAAATCAAAGAAGTCGTCGTCACTGCCACCCGCTCACAAAAAAAACT
This sequence comes from uncultured Flavobacteriaceae bacterium, assembly GCA_963517805.1. GTDB lineage: Bacteria > Bacteroidota > Bacteroidia > Flavobacteriales > Weeksellaceae > JABCPE02. Next base: position 504 of record CAUQHD010000137.1, read on the forward strand.
GAAAGATGTCCCTATCACAGTGCAGGTGGTAACCGCTGAAGACATCAAAAAATCTCAGTCTACCGATTTCAAAACATTCTTGGAAAACGAATTTTCAGGCATCAATTTCACATACGATGGCGGAAGTCCTAATATCAACATGATGGGATTCGGCGGGAAATATGTTCTTTTCCTGATGAACGGCGAAAGAATGGCGGGCGAAACCTTTGACAACATAGACTACGACAGGATAGATATAGACAACATCGAACGGATAGAAATCATAAAAGGAGCTTCATCCTCGCTCTATGGTTCCAATGCCATCGGTGGAGTGATCAACATCATCACCAAAGATTCCAAAAGTCCACTGGACATCAATGCTGGCTACCTCTACGACAGCAGCAGAGACCACAAATTAAATCTCTCCATAGGAACGAAACAAAAATGGGGAAATCTCAGCATTTCTTCTTTCTACAAGATGAGAGAACCTTACATTATAAAAGACAGAATTCCCACCAATGGAGTTTATAATGAACTGAATGTCGCTGGATTTACCAACTACGGAGTCAATCCAAAACTAACATTTAACCTCAGTCCTAAAATAAACTTCAGCCTTACGCCTGGCTACTATTTCAGTGAACGAAACCCAGGCACGCCAGCAGGCAAAATAGTCAGAGACCGATACTATAATTATAATTTAGGTCTAAAAACCAATATTAAATTTAATGATAATCAAAACCTCATCGTTTCAGGGACTTTTGACCGATACGACAAGTATGATTATTTCCGAAAAATCAAAGAAAAAGAAAAAAAATACGAAAACGAAGTCTGGAGAATCAGCTCTCAATACAATCAGAATTTGTTTAAAAAACATACCCTTGTAGCTGGTGGCGAGGTGCTTTCGGAAAAACTACTGAACTTCATGTTCAAAAATGAAAGCACAGGAGGCAGGGAAAACGCCCAGACTTACTCCGCATTCACACAGCAGGACTGGGTGATAAATCCCGCTGTAACGCTCGTTACAGGCGCTAGAATGGACTATCACTCTATTTTTAAACAATATTTCACTTTCCGTTTGTCAGGAATGTATAGATTTGATGAAACAATGACCATCCGTGCTGGATATTCAGGCGGATTCCGTTCGCCTACGCTTAAAGAACTCTATACCAACTGGTTCCACCCTTGGGGAGGAGGATTTCAGCTTATGGGAAACAAAAATTTAAGACCAGAAACAAGCGATAATTTCAATATTTCCATTGATTTTAACTTTAAAAAACTGAACCTGACTTTTATCACTCAATATTCAAAAATAAAGGATAAAATCGACCGACAAGGAAACATCGGAGATACCCTGCGTTATGTCAATCTCCATGGAAACACAGATGTACTAAGTTCCGAAGTATCAGCGATATACAAACTGAACAAAAATTTCCATTTCAAAGGTTCTTATTCCTACTACGACATTGGAAAAAAAAGATCCGAAAACCGCCCGCACACGCTGACTTTCAAGGCGGAATACATTCCTTCGGCTAAATATTACATACCGAGCATCATCATCAGCGGAAAATACCTCAGCCAAACTAAAAGATATAATGATGATAATAGTTCTTTCGTCAGCTATGCGCCCTACTCTATCTGGCGGCTTCAGCTGGCTTCAAAGTTTCCGCTAGGCTTTACTCTGACTGGTGGAATTAATAATATTTTTGGCTACACTGCGGACAAAGTAGGCTTCTACTCCTCTGTGGATATTGGAAGGACATTTTATCTTGGTTTAAAATGGAATTTCAATAAAAAAGTTCAAGATACGGACTATAACTAAATCATTTTCAACATCATAAAGATTCTAAAAATGGAAAATAAATTTTCGACCAATCGATTACAAGATATTCCAGAAACCATGCTCATTACTCTTTGGGCAAAGGCTGAAGAAACACGGAAAAAACCTTCCAATGCTCTGCTTTATGATGAAAAAGCTTTAGAAATCATCAATAAAATTGATTACGATTTTTCTAAATTTAAAAATGCTAAATTTTCTCAGGCTGGAGTCTGCATCAGAGCAAATCTAATCGATAATGAAGCCCAAAAATTCATCCAAAAACATCCTGATGCGGTAGTAGTGCAGATAGGCTCAGGGTTAGATGCTCGTTATCAGCGCATTGGCTCGCCTAAAATCACCCATTGGTATGACCTTGATTTACCAGAAGTAATTGAGCTTCGTCAGCATTTATTCACTGAAAATGAGACAAATACATTTATTTCGCTATCTTTATTTGATTACAAATGGATAGAAATAGTAAAAGCTCACAGAAAGCCTGTTTTACTCATAATAGAAGGTGTTTTGATGTATTTTGACCCAAAAGATGTTCAGAACTTTTTTGATTCTTTGTGCGCTCATTTTGAAGAAGTTACCGTAGTGTTTGATATGCTGGCTTTTTCCTTGGTTGGAAATTCGAAAAAGCACGATTCATTAGGAACAATGAAAGGAAAAACACGCCCAGAATTCAAATGGTCTCTTCTAAATTCCAAAGAAATGGAGGCTTGGAATCCCAAAATACACATTGAAAATGAATACTTTATGAGTGATTATGACAAGGGCAGATACCCTTTCCTTTTTAGAATGCTTTATAAGATTCCATATTTTTACAAAAGATTTAATCAAAGAGTTATAACCCTGAAAATCAACAATAAAAGTTGAACAATTATGAAAAATAAAAAAAGAATTTTATCTATTATATTAGGACTTCTTGCCGTTTCTTTGGGATATTTCGCATGGAGCAAATGGGCTTCTGCTACCCGCATAGCATTGGTAAATTTCCCAAATTACCAAGTGTCCAATATGGCGCTGTCCAATGAAGACAGCTTTATCAAATTCGAAGAAGTGCCGCTAGACCAGCTCGATAAATTGAAAAATTATGATTTCATTCTGGCTTGGGGAATGGGTATTAAAATAGATGAAAATCAGCGAAATACCATTATAAAAACCGCTGAAAAAGTCCCTACGCATTTCGTGTCTGTGACCTCGCCTGAAAACGACATCAGCAGTCTGAGCGAATCTCAATCAGAAAAAGTGGACAGCTATCTTTCCAGCGGAAACAAGAAAAATTTCCAAAGTTTTGCGAGATATGTCCGAAAATACATCGATGGCAAAAAATTCTTCGCCGAAGAGCCTGAAAAAGTCATAGAGAAAAAAGAAAATGTTTTCTTTCATATTGATGAGGAAGTCGCTTTTTCTGATATAAAAGCCTATGAAGATTACCTCAAAAAAAATAATCTTTACCAAGAAGGAAAACCAAAAATTGCCATCGTTTCTGGTATTCACGACCCTTTTTCTGGGAACAAAGCACACATAGACAGCATCATCATTTCCCTTCAGAAATCTGGGCTAAATGTCTATCCTTTCGCTTCTTTTAGCAAGAGAGTAGAATTTTTGGAGCAAATCAACCCTGATGCCGTGATTTATTTCCCACACGGAAGACTACAGATGACCAATCCTGAACAGACCGTGGAT
>CAUQHD010000138.1:0-3988 GCA_963517805.1 uncultured Flavobacteriaceae bacterium
GTTGTTTTAATTAAAATAATAAAATTTTAACCAAAATTTAACAATCATGATAGGTTTTTAACAAATAAAATATGAATTTATAAAAATATAAAGGTTTATGAAATAAATAATAATTATATTTGCTGAATTTAAAAATTTAAAAATGAGAAAAATAGCATTCACATCTCTTGCCTTGGCATCATCTATGGTTTTCGCACAAGAAAATCAGTCGGCTAAGGATTCTCTGGTAATTTCTAATAAGAAGGAATTAGACTCTTTAAAACTGGAAATTAAGTCTTTAAAGGAAATGGTGGCGGCCAATTCAGCTGATAAAAAAGAAGAGGAAAAAAAAGCTTCCAAGTGGTATGATAAAATCTCCTTTGGAGGATATATCCAGGTGAGATATAATGAACTTCTGGAAAGCAATCCTAATCTAAACTGTGAACAATGCGACCAGTTCTGGGGGGATAAGGAGAACGGATTATCTTTCAGAAGACTGAGATTTAAATTCTCTGGGCAGATTACTCCAAGAGTATTTTTCTATATACAGCCCGATTTTGCTAAAACTGTAGGAGGCAAAAATCTTGTAGGAGTTATCAAAGACGCTTATTTTGATTTGGGTTTAAACTCTAAAAATGAATACAGAATCCGTATCGGACAGAGTAAAGTTCCCTACGGCTATGAGAACCTCCAGTCCAGTAGTGACAGAATCGCTATGGATAGAAATGATGCTATCAACAGCGGTCTGAAAGATGAGCGAGATTTGGGAATTTATTTCATGTGGACACGAGAGAAGGAAAAAGAAATAATGGAACAGCTCTACAAGAAAGGCCTGAAACACTCGGGGGATTTTGGGGTTTTCGCATTGGGATTCTATAACGGACAGACGGGGAATAATTATGATTTGAACAAAAAATTCCATTGGGTTGCAAGATTTTCATATCCGTTTAAGGTTGGAAATCAGATTATAGAACCTGGGATACAGGCTTACACAGGGAAATTTATTTTATTAAAAACGAGTGTTGGGACACTTACCAATATCAACAAGGAATATTTAGACCAAAGAATAGCGGCATCGTTTGTTCTTTATCCACAGCCATTTGGGATACAGGCGGAATATAACATCGGTAAAGGACCAGAGTATAATGCAGCTACAAATTCGGTGGAAGTTAGAAATTTGTATGGTGGATATGCGACATTCTCTTATTTTATCAATAAATGGAATCAGCAGTTCATTCCATTCGTAAGGTTTCAACACTATAAAGGAGGGAAAAAGCATGAACTGGACGCCAGAAGTTACAATGTAAAAGAAATGGAAATAGGAGTGGAATGGCAGCCGTTCAAATCCTTTGAGCTTATCGCGATGTATACCATAGCAGACAGAGCTTCTAAAGATTTCACGAATCCTAACTACCACGAAAAAGGAGGTTTGGTAAGATTACAAGCACAATTAAAATTCTAACCAAATACAAAAAAGACTTATCACACTATGATAAGTCTTTTTTTTGTCAATGATTAAATAACTCCTAATTCTTTTCCTACTTTTTCAAAAGCTGTGATGGCTTTGTCTAGATGTTCTTTCGTGTGGGCAGCAGAGAGCTGAACTCGTATTCTTGCTTTTTCTTTTGGCACCACTGGATAGAAGAAACCTATTACATAGATGCCTTCATCCATTAGTCTTTCAGCCATTTTTTGTGAAAGTTTGGCATCGTAGAGCATCACTGGAACGATTGCCGCATCGCCATCTGGAATATCAAACCCTTTGGCTTTCATTTCAGAACGGAAATATTGAGCGTTTTCCATTACTTTGTCTCTCAGGGAAGTGTCTTTGGATAGCATTTCCAGCACTTTTGTCGCTGCTCCTATAATCCCTGGCGCTAATGAATTAGAGAAAAGATAAGGGCGGGAACGCTGTCTCAGCATGTCTATAATTTCTTTCTTTCCTGATGTGAAACCACCCATAGCACCGCCGAGCGCCTTTCCAAGAGTAGAAGTAATGATATCCACACGGCTCATTACATCATTGGCTTCGTGGGTGCCTCGTCCTGTTTTTCCGATAAATCCTGTGGCGTGGCTGTCATCCACCATTACTAAAGCATCATATTTTTCAGCCAAATCACACACTCCTTTTAGATTAGCCACGATGCCATCCATAGAGAAAACGCCGTCTGTTACAATGATTTTAAAGCGATGGTTTTTCTCTGAAGCAGCTTTCAGTTGGGCTTCTAGATCCTCCATGTTATTGTTCTTGTAGCGATACCTGGCAGCTTTACAAAGCCTTACACCATCGATGATAGAAGCGTGGTTCAACTCATCAGAAATAATGGCATCTTGGTCTGTGAAAAGCGGTTCGAAAACTCCGCCATTTGCATCAAAAGCAGCAGCGTAGAGGATAGTGTCTTCCATACCTAAAAACTCAGAAATTTTGTTTTCCAAATTCTTGTGAATATCCTGTGTTCCACAGATGAACCTTACAGAAGACATTCCATATCCGTGTGTATCCATCGTGCTTTGCGATGCTTTTATAACCTCTGGATGATTAGAAAGTCCGAGGTAATTATTCGCACAGAAATTCAGTAGTTTTTTTCCATTGGCTACGATTTCAGCATCTTGTGAAGAAGTGATGATGCGCTCTCTCTTGTAGAGACCATCATTTTCTATTTGAGTTAATTCATTTTGAAGATGAGATAAAAATTTTGAACTAAGCATATCTATATTTTTTATAAATTACAATGATAAAAAGTTTTGAAGGGTTCGCTGTGCTTCTGCAACATCATGAACACGCAGGATTTTAGCACCTTTTTCCAGCATTTTTAGATGGAGCTGCTGGGTTTCTTCGTTGATGTCATGAGGCGATTTCCCAAGAGGTTTATAAATAAAGGATTTCCGCGAAATACCCACTAAAATAGGATATTTTCCGAAGGAAATATGTTCTAATTCTTCCACCATTTGGTTTTGATTTTCAATAGTTTTCCCAAAACCAAAACCAGGGTCAAGGATAATGTCCTTCACTCCCAAATCCAATAATTCCGCTGTTTTTTTGGAAAAAAACTGATTCAGAGCAAGGATAATATCTTGATAGTCTTCCTTTTCGTGCATGGTTTCGTAGGTGGAATTACCATGCGTCAATATGTATGGTAGCTGGGTTTTGGCTGCCGTAGGGAACATATTAGGGTCGTATTGCCCGCCAGAAATATCATTGATGATGTCAATGCCCTCATTGTACCCAAAATAGGCAGCCTCGCTATGAAAAGTATCCAGTGAAATCAATGCCCGAGGAAATTCCTTTTTGATGCCTGAAATGATTTTTCCCAGTCGGCTAATTTCCTCATTTGCAGTGAGAAATGTAGCATTCGGGCGGGTAGATTGTGCGCCTATATCTATGATAGAAGCTCCCTCGGAAAGCATTTTTTCGGTTTGTTTCAAAGCCGAAACTTCATCATTAAATTTCCCTCCATCAGAGAAGCTGTCTGGTGTCAGATTGAGAATTCCCATGATTTTCGGAGTTGTCAAATCCAAAAGAACTCTACGGCAATTGATAGAAAACGACTGCAAATTTTTCATACTACAAAAATAATAATTTCTTATCTTTGGGCGAATATTTTATTAAAATGCAAGATACTATAAATCAATATAATGAAATTTCTGCAGTTTGTAGAAATCTTTTTGAGAAGAAATTAGCAGATTATGGAGCTGCGTGGCGGGTGCTGCGTCCCAGCTCGGTGACGGACCAAATTTACATCAAAGTTAATAGAATCCGAACTCTGCAGATGACCGACAAAAAGATGATAGACGAAGATGAAGAGGAGGGATTTATAGCGATTGTGAATTATTCCATTATCGCTCTTATCCAGCTGGATAGGGGAGTTTCAGAGGTTTTGGGTAAAGAAGATAAAGCCGAAATTATGGCGCTTTATGATGATTTTATCCAAAAAGCAAGAGACTTGATGGAGAAGAAAAATCACGATTATGGCGAAGTTTGGCGTGATATGAGAATCAGCTCAATGAC
>CAUQHD010000139.1:0-3985 GCA_963517805.1 uncultured Flavobacteriaceae bacterium
AAAAACGATTCAAAAAGAAATGAAAAATCCTCTGACCCTTTTTGATGTTCCTGATGGAAAGAAAGTAAAGGTTTTGGGCTATGATGACAGAGTTTTAGAAATGCCCACTAAAATTCTGGAAATGGGAATTCTTCCAGAAACGGAAGTAGTGGTGCTTCATAGGGCGCCATTCAGCGGGCCTCTGTATGTGGAATACGGAGAGGAGGATACTTGCGTGGCTCTTCGCAGTGAGGAGGCTAGATTTATCTTGGTAGAATATATAGATTGATGGCAGAAAAGACTAAAAATATATTGCTCGTAGGAAACCCGAATGTAGGAAAATCCACCGTTTTTAATCACCTCTGTAACAGACAACAGAAGACGGGAAATTATGCAGGAGTTACGGTGGAAAGCCACGCGGGAAGTTACGATTACGAAGGCGAAACCGTGATGATAACCGATTTGCCTGGAGCGTACAGCATCTATCCCAGCTCTGAGGACGAAGCTGTTTTCAGTAGGTTTTTGGTGCAGGAGCCAAGGGAATATCACGGAATTCTCTACATAGCAGATGCTATCAACATTAGGCGAAGTCTGCTTCTTCTTCAGCAGATAAAGGATTTGGGAATTCCTGTGATGATGGTTTTGAACCAAATGGATTTGGCTCAGAAAAAAGGATTTACCTTTGATTTAGCCAAAATGGAGGAGACTTTGGGCGTGAAAATCATTCCTGCTAATGCGAAAGAAAACCAAGGAATGGAAGCTGTAAAAAAGGCAATTTATGACAATGAATTTCAGCAGGAAACCACTCCAAGTTTTGAAATTCCGATGGAGTATAAAGGCTTGGTTTTCAAGTTGAAAAATCAACTGAAAGAAGAAAACGATTACAAAATCTGGACGCTGCTTTCTGCCGAAAAATATTTAGGGAAATTAGAAAGTATGGCGCAGCAGCTTAATCAAGAAATGGTTAAATGTCTTGTTCCCAAAAGATTGCAGGTTCAGGAAACTATCAGAAGATACCAGAATATCGATAAAATCCTCCCTGAATTTTTCTCAAAAAAGAAGCAAGAAAAGAAACTCCTTACAGAGAAATTAGATAAAATTTTAGTGCATCCGTTTTTTGGGTATTTGATTTTTGGGGTATTGTTATTATTGATTTTCAACAGCGTGTTTTACTTAGCAGAATACCCTATGAAATGGATAGAAGACGGCGTGGTGTTTTTGGGCGACTGGGCAGGGGAGTACCTTCCAGAAGGTCCTCTCAAAAGTCTTTTTACCCAAGGAATTATCCCAGGGATAGTCGGTGTGCTGCCGTTTGCGCCACAGATTGGGATTTTGCTGTATGTACTTTATTTACTGGAAGATTCGGGCTATATGGCGAGGATAGTTTTTCTCACGGACAGATTTTTGAGACCTTTCGGGCTGAATGGGAAAAGCGTCGTTCCGCTGGTTTCTAGTACGGCGTGCGCAGTTCCTGCCATAATGGGAGCGAGAAATATAGAAAATATAAAGGAAAGACTGCTTACTATATTGGTTACGCCTTTTATGACTTGTTCTGCGAGGCTGCCTGTGTACAGCATCATTATAGGGCTGATTATCCCAGATGAATATTTTTTAGGTTTTATCAGTTATAAAGCAGTGATGATGCTGATAATGTATATCGCTGGTTTTCTGATGGCTTTGGGGGCTTCATTTGTCTTAAAGAAAATCATCAGAGCCAATGAAAAATCATACCTTGTGATGGATTTGCCGCCTTATAAAGTCCCGATGTGGGGGAATAATTTCAGACTGACGATGAATAAAGTCTGGGGCTTCATCACAGGTTCGGGAAAGATTATTTTCTCGGTTACGGTGCTGCTTTGGGCATTGGCGTTCTTTGGGCCGAGACAAAACACAGACCAAATTATTTCTACAGATGTAGAGATGGAGGATTCTTACTTGGCTATTTTGGGCAAAGGCATTGAGCCTGTGGTGGAGCCTTTGGGCTATGACTGGAAAATAGGCGTGGGAGTTATCACGAGTTTTGCGGCGAGGGAAACCTTTGTAGGAACGATGGCTACGCTCTATGGGCTGGAAGATGTGGATACCGAATCTGAAGAGGGCGAACTGAGAATCATGGACAAAATGCGAAAAGACACCAAACCCAATAGAGAAAAGGTTTTCAGTTTCGCTACGGGGCTTTCGGTGCTTATGTTCTATGCCTTTGCGATGCAGTGTATCTCCACCATTGCCATTGTTTATAAGGAAACCAGAAGCATGAAATGGACGCTTGTGCAGATGTTTGGGATGACGGGAATAGCCTATTTGGTTTCTTTTTTGGTTTATCAAATTTTTAAATAATTAAAGAAATGCTTTATTTTCAATATGTAATTATAGCAATGATACTGCTGATGGCGGTTTATTGTCTCGTGAGAATTTTCACTAAAAATTTTTCTTCCAAGAAGAAAGGAAACGGCTGTGATAAGGGTTGCGGCTGTTCGTAGTTTATTTTTTTTAGCGAAATAATTTTTCTTTCTTAAAGCTGTTTAACGGCTCAAATTCTACCCAATATTTAGGATATTTCTTGGGTATGATGCTCGTATTTCTTACCTTTGTAGGACTTTCAAAATAGAAAAATATGTCATTAATAAAATCAATTTCAGGAATTAGAGGGACTATCGGAGGAAAAGTGGGAGACAATCTCACGCCGCTGGATGTGGTTAAATTTACCTCTGCATTTGGGTCTTGGCTTCAGAATAACAAAGTTAAAAAGGACTTGACGCTCGTTATCGGTAGAGATGCCAGAATTTCGGGGCAGATGGTTTCTTCGCTGGTTTCTGCTACTTTGCAGGGGCTGGGTATTCATGTGATAGACCTTGGGCTTTCTACTACGCCTACGGTGGAGGTGATGGTGCCAGAACTTGGGGCGGATGGCGGAATTATCCTTACGGCTTCGCATAACCCTAAACAGTGGAACGCTCTGAAACTTCTCAATGAAAAAGGAGAATTTATCAATGGAGAAAACGGCGCTGAGGTTTTGGCGCTTGCTGAGCGTGAGGATTTCGGCTATGCAGAGGTGGATAACCTTGGTAAATACGAGACCAGAGAAGATGGTTTCGCGGTTCATATTGCTAAAATTCTTGCTCTGCCGATGGTAGATGCAAAGGCAGTGAAGGTTAAAAAATTCAAAGTAGTGCTGGATGCCGTAAATTCCACTGGTGGAATGGCGCTTCCGCCGCTTTTGGAGCAGCTTGGCTGTGAGGTGGTTAAGCTCTATTGTGAGCCAAACGGATATTTTCCGCATAATCCAGAACCATTGAAAGAGTACCTTACAGACATTTGTGATTTGGTGAAAAAGGAAAAAGCAGATTTGGGAATCGTGGTTGATCCCGATGTGGATAGACTCGCTTTTATCGATGAAAACGGAGAAATGTTTGGTGAGGAATATACATTGGTGGCTGTAGCGGATTATCTTTTAAGACATAAAAAAGGTGTGGCGGTGTCCAATCTTTCTTCCAGCCGTGCGCTGCGAGATGTAGTGAAAACGCATGATTCTGAGTATTTTGCGAGTGCAGTGGGAGAGGTGAATGTAGTGACCTTGATGAAGGAGAAAAATGCCGTTATCGGTGGAGAAGGGAACGGCGGAATTATCTATCCAGACTTGCACTACGGAAGGGATTCATTAGTTGGAGCCGCATTGTTTTTGACACATTTGGCGAAAGAAAATAAATCCGTTTCTGAACTGAGGGCTACATATCCTGCCTACTTTATGGGTAAGAAAAAAATAGAACTGACACCAGAAATCAATGTAGATGAGGTTTTGGAGAAGATAAAAACAAAATATCAAAACGAGGAAATTTCTACGATAGATGGAGTGAAAATAGATTTTGCGGAGAACTGGGTTCATCTTAGAAAATCTAATACAGAACCGATAATCCGTATCTACACCGAAGCAAAATCACAAAAAGAAGCTGATGAGCTGGGCGATAGATTTATTGAGGAAATTAGAAGTTTTATAGCTTAAATAAAA
>CAUQHD010000140.1:0-3932 GCA_963517805.1 uncultured Flavobacteriaceae bacterium
CTTATCTGAACCTCATCGCAGGTAAGCTGGTGGATATCTATGGTGTGAGTTTTGAGGAAATTGATAGAGTAACAACTGCCAATGCCCAAGCTATATTTGGGATAAAATAAGGCTTCCTATTTCAACCTGAATGAATTTTGAAGAAAATTTCGGTTTCAGATATTCCGATAATAAAAAGTTACCGATTTTTTTCAGGATTGGTATCTCGGAGTGTCTGAAAGTCCTATTCTTCATTAAATCTAACTCTCTTGACCCAAAAGCAACAGCTGGAATTTTTCCTGCCAAGCATCTCAAAGCAACTGAATCAACCTAAACTTTTTGGAAAAGCAAACAAAATCTGACTGAAATTATCCGCCAAAATCCAGCTTGTTGGATAATTCACAATAAAAACACCAGACCCCAGTGGGGTTTTACATTTCCTGACACCCTGAAAGTCAAAACCACACCCTGTATCTTCTAATTTTTTAACAAAAAAATGCCAACTACACCCTGTAGTTTATTATCTCAGACACCCTGAAAGTCCAAGACCCACCCTGTATCTTCCTATCTCAGCTACCCTGAATGCTTGATTCTGAAAAATTCCGGCTGTTTATTTCAGCTGGAAAGTATAATTTCTTATCGTTTTTTATTATTTCAGGCTAAAATCATTAAGCAGAATTTTTACGGTTTCCTATTAAAATGTTTTTGAACCTTCCTTTCCGAAGCCGTCCGCTCATCGCAAAACTCCTGCAACCACCATTTTTAAAACAGAAAAGTTATTCTAAAATGAAAGCAATAGCCGTAATTTTTCGGGAAAGGACATCCCAACACCCTGAAAGTCCGAGCCTTCGGTGGAAACTCTATTTAAAAATGATGCAATATTATGTTTATGGATTTAGTCTGTGTTTTACCAGCTTTGCGATGAATAGAAAGCAGAACGCAGCGATGGAAATTTTAGACAGCAGGTCGCCTATTTTACTATAAATAGTTTCTTTTTCATACAGCTGAACATCGGCTGTCATCGCATTTTTCTCATTGTAAAGCGTATGAGCAAGGATATCGCCACGGGCGTTGATATGTGCAGAAATTCCACCATTAGCCGAACGAGCAACTTCCCTGCGGTTTTCTATGGCACGAAGTCTGGCATACGCCAAAAGCTGCTGATGCCCCTGTGATGCACCCCACCAAGAGTCATTGGTGATAACACCAAGAAAGTTTGCGCCGTTTTTCACATAATCGGTCACAAATTCGCCGTAAATACTTTCATAGCAGATGATGGGTGCGATTTTCCCTTTGTTGTAAGGATTTGTAAAAACTTTTCGTTCTTTGTCCGTACCGAGTGAAGCAATTGTACCGCCGAAATTCAGCATAGCATCGCCCAAAATAGGTTTAAGGACATTCATATAAGGGAAAATTTCCACACCTGGGACAAGTTTTCCTTTGTGATAAATCTGAATTTCTTCCTCTGGAACAACCTGCAATGCTGAATTAAAACTATCCGCCCAAAAACCCTGTCTATCGTAAAAAGTAGCACTTTCTAGCTTTTCCTCATCGTTATTATAAATCCTATGAGTAGAAACTCCGCCCATAAAAACTGACTTCGGATGGTTTTTCAGGAAATTCTCCACCATATGGATAGACTGGCTGTTATGAAGTCCTTTCTCGGAAAGTCCACCATAACCAGGGAAAGAAGTCTCAGGCGAGAGGTAAAAATCTATTTTAGAGGAGTTTTCTGCCAAAGAAAAAAGCTCCTGCACTATCTGAAGACTGTCTTTTTGGTATTTTTCGTGATAAGGGTCTAAATTCGGCTGAAGCATCATAACACGGACTTTTCCGATTGGTTTTTCATCAAACTGATGATATTTAAATAAGGAAATCATCATCGGCAAAGCAATCAGCCCCAAAACTGCAGCAGAGGTTTTAACCAAAAACCTTTTCTCAGCCCACCATATTTTAACAATATAAAAAACCAAGGCATTGAGCGTTAAAATCCAAAAACTCCCTCCTGTAGCGCCCAAAGTATCATACCACTGTATCAGCTGAGGATAGTCTGCAAAGGAGTTTCCGAGGTTCAGCCAAGGCCATGTAAACTCCCACGCCATATGGAAATATTCAAAACTCATCCATACAAACACGAAAAAAGCCAGTCCCAAAGGGAGTTTTTTGCCTTTTTTATACCAATGAAAAAGCTGAAAAGCTGTGGACATCAGCAGGGAATTGACCAAAACAGGGAAAACCACCGCCATAAGGGCAGGGCTGCCATCTGGATTTTGTGAATTATAAAGCCAACCTGTGGTTATGACATTCCAAATGATAAAAGTAAGGTATGAACAACCAAAAACTGCCCAGCCTTTTCTTTTTATATCCGATTGAGAAATATTTTCCTCCACGAACAACAAAGGGACAAACGCCACAAAAATAAAAAACGGAACGCCATAAGTAGGCCATGAAACCGACAGCAATATGCCCGACAAAACCACACAAAAAAGATTTTTCATACTTTATAATTTCAAGGGCAAAAATACTTATTTTTGCTAAAATCTCGGTTTTTGTATGATTTTTAGGAAAATTTATCGCATTTTCATCTTTCCTTACACTATTTTTCTGCTGTATCTGATGTTCCTCGGATTTGGGAGAGAACAGCATGAAGCGAATATTGTAAGGCTTTTACCACTCGTTTCCACGATTCTTTTTGTTCAAAACACCACTTCTTGGGAAAGCATCATTATCAATCTTTTTGGAAATATCATTATGTTCATTCCTTTTGGATTTTTGGGCTGGCTGAATGCGAAATATTTTAGTTTTAAAAAACTTATTGTGGATTTTTTATCGGCTTTAATCATCGTGGAAGCCCTACAATACCTCACAAGGCTCGGTGTTTTTGATATTGATGACTTGGCGCTAAATTCCCTCGGTGTATGGATAGGATTTCAGATTAGGAAATTCATTGATAATTTTAATTAATATTAAGTATGGAAAATAAGAAAGTAATAAAAAGAAGTTTAGTAGTTATTTTAGTTTTGTTAGGTAGTATTATGATATTTTTTTTAGGAAATATGATTTTTTGGAGTATTGCCATGGGAAAAGCAGAAGTATATCCTTCATCACCAGAAGAAGATCTATTCATAGAAAATTTAGAAGAAAAAACCAACCTATGGATATAATGTACTTTCCTCTTCCTAAAGGAAATACCATCCAAGATATAAACATACGCAAAAAAGGATATGTGGAACCTAATATAACTATCAACAAGGATAATATTAAAACTTTCAGTGATTCTGTTTTTACTGAATTTATGAAAGTATATTCTCTAAAAAAAGAAACTGATAGTTTATTTATAACTTTTAGTCTTGATAGTTTACGGAATGAAAAAACTAAAATATATTATCGTATAGACACATCTTTTCATTATAAAGTAAAATAATTTCTATCAAAATATGCTTTATCTATATTATTTCAAAGATAATTTTAAGAAATACTTTCCTTCTCTTTTTCTTACTAAAAAAGATGTAAATTTGTGTCCATTAAAATATATTGAAATGAGATTTAGATTACTACATTTTCTAAAAAATAATTTAATTCTATTTATCATTCAGGTTCTCATTGCTGGATTTGTTTGGCTTCTCTGCGATATAATAGGTATTTATCATACTTCTTATTATATTGACATTGAACAAACTCCACCATTTATAAGGGAATGGGAAAACGGGAAATGGGAATTTTTTAAATATATTATAGGAACTTTTATTGGCATGGCTATATTTTTGGGGATACCTTTTATTATAAATTCTATTTTATATTTGAAATATAGGAATTCTTATTATGTAATATTGTTTATTCTATCCGTTTCATTTTTATATGCTTACACCATTTTTATTTACCTATTAAATATTCCTGTTTGGAATGAATTATATAGGCTAATGTATTCTACTACAGTATTTTGTATATTATTG
>CAUQHD010000141.1:0-3924 GCA_963517805.1 uncultured Flavobacteriaceae bacterium
AACTATTATTTTACTGGATTAAAGGTTGATTCTAAGGGAGATGTGAATATCTTTGGGATAGGATTTGTGAAAGCGGAAGGGCGTACCTTGGAAGACATTACCCACGAAATACAGCAGAAAGTAAATGAAAACTTCTTAGAAGGAAAATCAGAGGTAAGACTCAATATAGATGGTATCAGATATTATATCTTGGGCGACATAGAAACCACAGAAATGACTGGCGAGAAGGTAGCCTATAAGCAGACCTTAACCATCACAGAAGCCTTAGCAATGAATGGCGGACTTAATAGAACCATCGACAGGAAAAATATCATACTCCATAGAAAACTTCCGGAGGGAATAAAAATAGTAAAATTAGATTTAACAAGAGATGATGTCATGAACTCCCCTTATTATTGGATTCAAAATGGGGATGAAATCTATCTTAATACAAGACCACGAAATCTGCACGGCTTTGGAAAAGAGCCTATCCAGACGATAACGACAGGAGTATCTCTAATCACTACTGCAATGACAGTGTATCTCTTATTCTCAAGATTATAATTGTATGATTCCAGAAAAAAATACGACAATAAAACAAGAAAACCCAAAGGAAAAAGTAGGTGTATTCAGTTTATTTGATATACAGCATTTTCTTATAAGGATAATTAAAAACTGGTATTGGTTTCTGTTTTTTGGCGCATTAGGTTATGCTATATCTTTCATTTACAACAGATACTATGTCCAAAGAATATACGCATCCAATTTATCATTAAGTATATCAAACAACACGGCGAGCTATTTTACGCCTAATCAGTCCATCAACTTTATCTGGGGGCAGGGAGGCAACCAAGATGGAATTTTTCTTAAAAAAATGCTTCTGTCAAGAAGTCATAACGAGTATCTGGTTCAGAAATTAGATTTGTTCGTGGGATATTCTACCAAAGGGCTTCTGAGAGAAACTTATTTGGATAAATATGATTCCCCTGTGATTTTGGAAGTAGATAAAAACCATTTACAGCAGGTGGGATACCCCATTACCCTAATTCCGCAAGGAAACGGAAAATATGAAGTGGTATTGCCTGAAGAAGGACATTCCAATAATTTATATAATTATAAAACCGAAGAATTTGAGACTATTCCTGAGTATGCAGTTCCGAGTAATAAGATTATCGCGGTTAATCAATGGTATGAATCACCAAATTTAAGGTTTAAATTAACCAATAACCCTAATAAAAGCCTTCCATTAGATAACATCATTGTGAATCTAAACACTGTTAATACCACTGTAAGGAACATTCAGGCAAACATTTCGGTGCAGTTTGATGAGGAAATCAACTCCGTTATTATCATTTCTAAACAAGGCTATAATTTGCGGGAGACCGTTAATTTCTTAAATCAAACCGTTGAAGAACTTATCGAAAAAAGAAAGGAAGACCAGAGCCTTGTTGATAGAAACACACTAAAATATATTAATGACAATCTTGGAGTTGTTAGGAAAAAGCTGGATTCCAGCGCGAATAACCTTAATGCCCTTAAAATAGATAAAAAACTATACAATGTAGAGCAAAAAGACCAAGAACTACTCAAGAAAATACAAGATTTGGAGCTCAGAAAGGTAGATTTACTGCTTAAAATGAACTCTCTTGCTTCCCTTAGAAACTCCATCAATAGGAATATTGAGGATATGATAGACGCTGGTTCTGCAGGAATTCAAGATGAGACTTTTAGTATTTCCGTTTCTGAACTGCGGGCACTTTACGAAAAGAGAATAGAGCTTGCATCGATTTACACACCAGATTCAGAGCCGATGAGAGAGATTAACAGGCTCATAAGCCAAGCCAGAGCAAAATCTCATGGTAGGCTCAATTCTTACGCCTCTAACTATGGCCAAGAAATCGCAAGAATAAATAAGAGCATTGCCGAAGCGGAAGCCGAGCTTATCCACCTTCCTGAAAACCAGCGTAAATATATAGACATCGAGCGGGAGTATAAAATCATAGAAACAACCTATAATACCTTGCTTACCAAACAGGCTGAATCGCAAATAAGACTGGCGACAAGCAAATCCGACCTTACCATTATAGACCCCGCAAAAGACCTCGGACAGGGACCTATAGGACCTAATATAACCATGTTTAAATATGGGATAATCATAGGATTAATGCTTATTCCATTATTATTCATATTGATAGGCGAATTGCTCGACAGCAAAGTAAGGTCTATAAAAGAAGTAACCAATGTGCTGAAAATCCCTCTACTTGGGGTTATTGGTAAAAGTTCACATCATAATAACCTTACCGTTTTGGAACAGCCGAAGTCTTCTATTTCAGAGGCGTTTAGAGGGGTGAGAGCTGGTCTTAGATTTCTTTACAAAGAGGATGGAAAGAGTAAAGTTCTGCTCGTAACATCTTCCGTAGGCGGTGAAGGAAAGACTTATGCATCCATCAATATTGCTTCCGTTTTAGGACTTAGTGGTAAGAAAACCATCCTCCTTGGGATGGACTTAAGAAAGCCTAAAATATTTGGTGATTTTAAAATTGATAATAAATATGGAATTTCAAATTATCTCTCTGGAGATATTGAGATAGAGAAAATCATTAATAAAACCAGCATTCCAGCGCTGGATGTAGCAACCTCTGGACCTATCCCGCCCAATCCATCAGAATTGCTGATGAGTGATAAGAACAGAGATTTCATAGAAGAACTGAAAAAATATTATGATTTCATCATCATAGACTCACCGCCTGTGGGGCTTGTGGCAGATTCATTTGAGTTAATGAAATTAGCAGATGCCAATGTTTATGTGATAAGACACGAATATACGGAAAAATACATGCTGAAAATGGTAGCCGAGAAGTATCACTCAGGAGAGATACAGCATGTGGGGCTTATCTATAACGACTATGCAGTAAAACAAGGCTACGGTTACGGCTATGGCTACGGCTATGGCTACGGCTATGGCTACGGCTATGGCTACGGATATTTTGACGAAGATAAAAACTACAAAGAGCCTCTCCCTGTGCGGATTAAAAATAAAATAAAAGAATTCTTCGGTAAGTTATAGAAACCTAAAAAGTATATAGAACATTCTATATACTTTTTTCTATTTTTAGCTCTATCACATAGCCTTCGTGGTTTCGGATGTTCATGAACAGGTCTCCCTCAAAATGGAGATACTGCCCTTTCACTCCTTTTAGGATTCCCTTGAAATTGGGGACTTTGTCCAGTGTAAAAGCTGATATTTTCTCTGGAGCAGTGTAGGGGAAATCCAGCCTCCAGATATCTTCTTCATGAATGGCGAACATCTTGCTTTCTTTTGGGAAAAGATGTTCTATTTTATTCCTGAAGTCTAATAAATCCAGATCATCTTCCCGCTCATCTTGGAGCATCTTCCGCCAGTTGGTTTTATCGGGGATGTGTTTTTTTAGTTCAGCTTCTATGATGCCTGCTTCGTAGCGGTTTTTTGTCCTTGCGATGGGCAGGGCAAAGGTAGCGCCTTGGTCTATCCATCGGGTAGGGATTTGGGTTTCTCGGGTTACGCCTACTTTTATATCACCGGTGTAGGCAAGATAGACTATGTGCGGCTGTAGCTGGATTTGTTTTTCTATTTCCAAATCTCTTTCCTCTATACCGAGGTGCGCTTTAGAAAGCTCTGGTTTTAGGATGGTTTCGCTGGCATAGGGGCTTTCAAAAAAGCATTCTTTGCAGAAGCCCATGCGGAAGATAGGCTTGTCCCCCATACAGCAGATGCACTGGAAGCCCGTGTGTTTTATGCTCAGTTTTTTTCCGAAAAGCTGGTTGATGCTTAGCAGGTCTCCGGATAGGTTCAGGTAGTATTGTATGGGAGCAGCCCATGCAGAAGACATTTTTAGAAGTTGTCCTTGGAATATCATTGCGGTCTATTTTAGGCAAAAATACTACTTTGTAATTTAATTATTTTGC
>CAUQHD010000142.1:0-3801 GCA_963517805.1 uncultured Flavobacteriaceae bacterium
CAATGTTTTGGGGATCAAGATTGGGACAAAAACTTACTTCTCCTCTTAAAATGGGATTAGGTATGATTATTTTGGGTATAGGATTTTGGTTTATGATTGGTGCCGTAGCAGAGAGAGGAGGTGATGGTATAACTGATACTAATATAAAAGCTGGTCTTTGGTGGCTTGTAATGACTTATTTAATTCATACCATTGGAGAATTATGCTTATCACCAGTGGGACTTTCTGTAGTGACAAGACTTTCTCCACCAAAATTAGCTTCTTTATTGATGGGAGTTTGGCTACTTTCATCATTTGTGGCAAATATTGTAGGAGGTGTTGTAGCTTCAAAAGTCGAAGCAATGGGAGCAGGAAGTGTATTTACCTATATATCAATATTTGTAATAATATGTGGAATACTTTTGATAGCGCTAAACAAGGTGCTGTTGAAACTGATGCACGGAGTGAAATAAATAAAATTTGTTAAATAAAAAATAAAAGACCGTTAAATTTCGGTCTTTTATTTTTTGAAAGAAAAAAGTTTTTATATTTGTTGCTTGTAAATTTTAGTATTCGAATGAAAAAAATAGCAATTGTATTTTCTGTGTTTTCATCAATGTTTATGATGGCACAGGTGAATTGGATGAGTATGGATCAGGCGCTGGAAGCACAGAAAAAAACGCCAAAAAAGATAATGATTAAGTTCTACACAGACTGGTGTTCCATGTGCAAAATGATGGATAAAAATACTTTTTCCAATCCTGTGATTACAGAATATATCAATGATAATTACTACGCAGTGAAATTCAATTCCGAAGGGAATGAAGATGTAACTTTCCAAGGAAAAAAATTCAATAATCCAGACTTTAACCCAAAAAGAAAACCTACTTATGGAGGAGGACCTCAGCACCAGTTTGTAACTTATTTCGGTGTGAAAGGGTATCCTACCACAGTTTTCCTTGATGAAGACCAAAAGCTTTTGACAGGGCTTGTGGGTTATTTCAATCCGAGAGACATGGAAGCGTATTTGGCTCTTTTTGCGACCAATGAATTTAAAAAAATAAAAACTCAGCAAGAGTGGCAGTCTTACAGAGAGAAATTTAAACATAAAATTAAAAGCTAATCTTTATGAAAAAACTAATTTTCTTGATGGGAATTTTTGGGATGAGCCTTCTTCATGCTCAGAGTAATATCCCTGAAGCTCAGAAAGGAGTGGAATACGGAGCAGGCGTTCCTGAAAATATTGCTTATAATGTACAGTCTATAGATCAAGTGATAAAGTCTCTAAAGAAGAAAAACGAGATAGACAGAGTAACCATCAAAGGAAAAGTAACGGCGGTTTGTCCTAAAAAAGGATGCTGGGTTACATTAGAAAACACTCAGAATGTAGAGGTTTTCGTGAAAATGAAAGATTATGCCTTTTTCCTTCCGCAGAATATTGCTGGTAAAACCATCCTGCTGGATGCGAAAGTAACCAAACAAGAAACTTCCGTGAAAGAACTTCGCCATTATGCCGAGGATGCAGGAAAATCAAAAGAAGAAATTGCAAAAATCACAAAACCAAAAACAGAAATACGAATTTTGGCAAACGGAATCAAAGTCATAGATTGATAATTTTTTAGGTTAAACAAAAAGCACTCCAAAATAGGAGTGCTTTTTTATTAGATATCTTTGGGTTTCTTCTTTACGAATAATGTGAGTAAAAATCCTAAACACAGCAGAACCAGCCCGATAATGTAGGAATAAACTCCTGCCTGCTCTTGGAAATAATCTTTCATATAAGCCGTAATCTGCGGGCCTATCAGTCCGCCTATTCCCCAGCCAACCATCATAATTCCGTAGAGAGAGGCCATCAGATTAGGGTTGTATTGTTCTTTGACCAAAGAAGGCATTACCCCAAGGCTTCCGCCGTAGCACAATAAAACCAAGCAAACGCCCAAGAAAAATACGATAGGATTTTGAGTAAAAATGAGAACAATGAAAATGCAAATTTCTATCAAAAAAATCATTCTAAAAGTCTGGATTCTTCCCACTTTATCAGATACGCCTCCCCACATAAATCTTCCAAAGCCATTGCACAGAGAGCTTACCCCTATCAGCGTAGCGCCGTGCTGTTCCAGCTCTGTGGCGTCTGTCATTCCCTCAGCTCTGAGATAATCTTGTAATAAAGGCGACTGGAACGCGATGAAAATCATCCCAGCAATCACACTAAACATGAAAAACAACCAAGATGCAATATATTCGCGCTGGATAATGGTTTTATAAATTGCTGAAAATGAGATTTCTGCTGTGCTTTGCGAAGTGGTGTTTTTTATGCTTAATTGATAAGTAAATATCGGCAAAACAATCAGCAACATACAGCCAATTGCAAGGAAAGTAACAGCCAGATTTTCCTCAAATAAATTCAAGAAAAACGGTGCTAGTATTTTAGACATGATTAAAGCGCCCAACCCAAATCCTGTGACTACCATTCCTGTAGCAAGTCCCTGTTTGTCTGGAAACCAGCTTGATACGGCAACCACGGGCGTTACATATGCCATTCCTAAGCCTATTCCGCCGATAAAACCGAAGCCAATGTATAATAAAGGCAAAATCTCTAATTTTAGAGCAAAATAAGAAACGATATATCCCAGCCCATAGAGCACAGCTCCCATAGTAGCGAGGTTTTTTAGTTTGAACTGATGTAGCTTCGCGCCACACCATGCCGATGTCACTCCCATCATCAGATTAGAAATACTGAATGCCCACGCCGTTTCTCCCTGTGTCCAGCCATACGCCTCACTGACAGGCTTCTGAAAGAAACTCCATGCATAGACTGTTCCCAAAAATAAATGGGTAAGAATAGCCGCAACAGCTATGAACCAACGATTTTTATTCTCCATATAAAATAATTAGGGCGCAAAAATATATAAATAAATTGAAACGAAAAAAATGTAATTTTTTCAGGGTTTTGAAATAAAAATTACCCTCTATTATTGAGGGTAATTTGCAATTTTAAATTTATAATGAAAAAACTAAACTTTTATTCTGCTATCATTTCAAAGTCTCCTTTTATTTGGACTTTATCACTAATCATTGCTTCTGGATATCCTCCACCGATACCAAAATCAGAACGCTTGATAACTCCTACCACTTGGTATCCATAAGTTTTTTTCTTACTCATAGGATTTACCACCATTCCTTTGTATAGCATATTTACGGTAACAGGCTTAGTTATGCCGTGAAGCGTAAGGTTTCCTGTTACTTGGTACAAGTTTTTCTTTATCGCTTTGATGCTGGTTCCTTGGAAAGTCATCTCTGGAAATTTTTTCACATCGAAGAAATCTTCGTTTCTAAGATGGTTATCCCTTGCCTCTATGTGCGTGTTGATAGAATTCACATCCACTACAAAATTGATTTTAGAGTTTGCGAAATTCTTTTCATCAACATTTATGTTTAGAGTTGCTTTCTCAAAATTTCCTGTAATTTCGCTGATTCCCAAGTGAGTTACCGAAAACTGTATTCTGCTGTGCGCAGGGTCTGATTTTAAAGCATTTTGGGCAAATGAATTTACAGCCATTAGACCCATAAATAATAATGATGCTATCTTTTTCATATTTTCTAATTTTATTGATGCAAAGATAATGTTAATAACTGTCTAAAAAATTGATTTATGATAAGATTTTCAAAATATTTATGCTCAAAATTAGCCTATTTCTATTCCATTTTCTAACTTTTCATCAGGTGTCACGAAAGATAGCTTGCCATCTGGTTTAGTTGTAAGCAGCAGCATTCCTTGGGATTCTATTCCTCGGATTTTTCTTGGAGCGAGGTTTAGAAGAA
>CAUQHD010000143.1:0-3800 GCA_963517805.1 uncultured Flavobacteriaceae bacterium
CATGGACTCATGAATGGCAACCCTTACGCCCAAGTGCGCTTCGCGGAAGCTGCAAAAAACTTCTTCACACTTCAAGAAATCCTGAAAAATGGCGATATGGACGGCTTCATAAAGCTTGTGGAACACGAAGCCCTTACTCTGCACGCCATGATGATGGTAAGCGACCCTGCTTTTATCCTCATGCAGACCGGCACATTAGAAATTATACACAAGGTATGGGATTTCCGCAGGGAGACCGGTCTTCCGCTCTTCTTTACCCTTGATGCAGGGGCAAATGTCCATCTTCTGTTCCCTAATGATGGTCAGCAGGAGAAGATAAAAGCCTTTATAGAAACCGAACTTATTGCTTATACACAGAGTGGAGGTGTAGTAAAGGATTTTATGAAGTTTTAAAAGAGCGATAAAGCACTTAAATGAAAGCCAAAAGCTGTTTTTAAGAACGATGATGGACTAAAATACAGACAAATCGGCTTAAAAGATGACAAAATACCTCTAAATAACCGCGCTGGAGGTCTTATTTACACCTCCGGAGGTCAAAATAAGACCGGCGATGGTCAAAACAATCGCTCTGTTGGTCTAACTTGTTAAGAAAAAGGTCAAAATAACCACTCCGGAGGTCAAAACAATCGCGACAAAGGTCTGATTTATCCCGACAAATGTTAAAACAAGACCGTCGGAGGTCAAAACAACCGCGATAAAAGTCTAATTTATCCCGACAAAGGTCAAAATAAGACCGCCGGAGGTTTAAATAACAGCTCCAAAGGTCAAAAAAAATACCCCGCAGGTGCAAAAAACATCAGCGGGGGTTTTATTATAAGTATTTAAGTATTATTGTTCTGCTTCTGATGGGTTTTCAGGAGCTTCTGGTTTCTTTTCAGCAGTGTCCGGCTTCTTCTCAGGAGCGTTTCCTTTGTCTTTCTTAGCTTTGTGTGTGAAAAACTGCTTTAGCTCTCTCTGTTTTGCCTCAAAACCGGGTGCCGAAGTCCCTGCCATGTAGTTGGTATAGGAATAATCGGTGAGGGCATCCTGATAGTTGTCATAATCATAAAGGATTTTCGCGTTTTTAAGACCTTGGATTAGGCTTTCTAAGCGGTCTATGCAGTATCCGATGTTTTTTCTGCTCTCAAAATCTTGCTCAAACTCCAACCAGTCTACTTGAGGGGACTGCAGATTAGGTTCGTTCTTGCAAAAATCATGAACGCGGTTCACAAACAGCTTGTTCTGCTCGTTTATACGGCTGTATTTCTTCCTTTCTTCAGCGCTGAGGTTCACTACGATGTCTTTGATGTTCTCTTCAATGTCGTTTAAGAGTAAATTTACCTTTTGAACTTTGTCTTCTTTGAAGTGAGCGTTCTTTAAGTTGTTAATAGCCATGACTTTTTATGTTTTAATTATGTGCTAAGGTAATAAATATTTTTAATATACAGCATTTTTTATGTAAATTTCTACTTTAATGATGAAAAAAGGAACTTTATCTTTGATAAAAACACAAAAAAGCATTTAACAAGAGAAAATATTGTTTAAATTTGCTTATCAATCCATTAAATAAAATAACAAAACCATGAAAATAGGGATTTTAGGGGGCGGACAACTCGGCAGAATGTTTATCCAAGAGGCATTGAAGTATGATGATGAGTTCTATGTCTTAGACCCAGATCAAAACTGCCCTTGTTCGCAGATTTCTCGTTTCACAAAAGGCGATTATAACAGCTATGAAGAGGTTTTAAACTTTGGATTAGATAAAGATATCATAACCATAGAGATAGAAAATGTAAATGTAGAGGCTCTGGAGGCTTTGGAACAGCGCGGAGTGAGCGTAATACCCAGCCCGAGCATTATAAAGATAATCCAGCAGAAAATTTTACAGAAAGAATTCTATAAAAAACATGGCATTCCCAGTCCGGAATTCACCGCAGTATGGGAAATGGAGGGACAGCGCTGTTTTGAGCTGCCTTTTGTCCAAAAACTAAACAAAGGAGGCTATGATGGAAAGGGCGTGCAGGTCATCAAAGACCCAAAAGACTACACTAAGCTGTGGCAAGAGCCTTCTGTAATAGAAAAATTGGTAGATATAGAGAAAGAACTCTCAATAATAGTAGCCAAAAACAGCAGTGGAGAGGTAAAAACCTTTCCTGTAACCGAAATGGTGGCAGATGAGAGGCTCAATCTCTTAGATTTTAACATCTGCCCCGCTGAAATAGAGGAACAAACCGAAAAACAAATCCAAGAAATCTGCTCTAAATTCCTCCAAAGCATAGAAGGAGCGGGGCTGTTCGCCATTGAACTCTTTTTGGATAGAAAAGGAAAGGTCTGGGTGAATGAAACAGCGCCTCGTCTGCATAATTCAGGGCATCAGAGCCAAGAAGGAAACGCTAATTCCCAGTTTGAACAGCTTTATAGGGTTATAAAAGACCTTCCGCTGGCAAATACAGAGGCACGGCGGTTCTCTGGAATGCTCAATCTGGTAGGAGAGGAGGGACATACCGGTAAAGTAGAGTATCAGGGCTTAGAAGAAGTCCTCCGCCTGCCTGATGTATATGTTCATCTCTATGGAAAAGCCCAAACAAAGCCTGGCAGAAAGATGGGACACATCAATATTCTCGCTGATACCCGCGAAGAACTCCTCCAAAGGTTAAGCGAAGTAAAAGGAATGGTAAAAGTAGTGTCTCGGTAGGGAAATTTACAGCTTCTTTCTTGCTTGGAACATGCCTGGTTTGTAATTCGTGATGAATATCCCTGTGATTATCAGCGCTGTTGCTATAACGAACTTGCTGTCCACCTTTTCACCCGCCACCAGCCATCCTAAGAAGATCGCGATAATGGTATTGATGTAGGAAAGAAGAGAAACCTTCACCGCGGACACCTTTGTAAGGGCGTAAATATAAGATAAATAAGCGATAATAGAGGCAAATATAGTGAGAAAGAGCAGTGCAATAATGCTTGACAGGCTCCAAGAACTCGGCTGAAACTCTTCCCCAAGGAAAACGGCAGTTCCTATTTGGATAATTCCAGCAAAAGTAAACTGATAGAAGAGATTCAGCAACATATTATCATTTGTATAGCCCGTCTTTTTGATATAAAGAGCCCCCGCTGCATTCGCAGAAATACCCAAGAAGAGATAAAGAATACCTCTCGTATAATCAGGATTGGCAAAATCAGCAATTCCATCCCAAAAAATGAATATTATTCCTGTAAATCCAAGGAGTATTCCCAGCATAGATTTTAAAGTAAATTTCTGCATATTCAGGGCAACGCTTCCTATGAAAACCAAAATAGGCGAACATGCACTGATAAGCGAAGCCAAGCTGCTGGATACGAACTTCTCGGCGATGGTAACAAGTCCGTTGGTCAATATAAGAATGCAGGTGGATAAAATAAGCTGGACTTTGAGCTTCTCCCAGCCAATCCAGCGTATCCCGCCTTGGAACATTAAAAAGATAAATAAAATAAAAGCTGATAAAACATGCCTGATTCCCGCAACATACAGCGGTGGAATGGTCTCAACGGCAAATCTAATTCCCAAGAATGAAGTTCCCCAGATAACGGCAATGGCTATTATAGATAAGGTGAGATAGATATTCTTCATTTTTTAGAAATATGGATTTAGTTTTTATTTTGATTGTGTAAAAATAATTTAATTTTTATAAAAAAACGAAAAAAAATTATAAATTTATCATTTCTAAATTAAAACAATAAACTATGATAGGAATAATTATGGGAAGCCAGAGCGATTTACCCATTATGAAACAAGCTGTAGCATTTTTAGAATCTTTGGAAATCCCTTATGAACTTACGATAGT
>CAUQHD010000144.1:0-3748 GCA_963517805.1 uncultured Flavobacteriaceae bacterium
TTCCGTAGCTGGTCGCCCCAAGTCCCACCAAGAGAACTCCCTTTAAAGTATTGTTTTGTGACATATTTTCAGATTTTTTCAAAAAAAGCCCGTAAAGATAGGCTTTTTATTTTAAATGAAAATAACAAAAACCACCTGAATTTAGATGGTTTTTTATTTGTATTGAAATCTAAATAATGGATAAAAAAGTGGTATTTGTCCTTACCTGCAACTGTTTTAAGTTTAAAAGTAAGGTACAAATACGCAGAAAAATAAATATGAGTCGTGATATTATTATGGGCAAAAAAACTACTCTAATTCCTCATTAGAAGAATATAGATTATTAAAAAACTCTTTTTTTATCCTAAATCCACTACCATGATCGTGTGTTTTTCCATAATTTTTACCGGAATTATATACTCCTATCCTTATATCAAATTGTATATTCCCTTTTTCGATTTGCTCTAAAAATTTTTCAAAACAAAAATCATAAAATATATTTGCTTTACTAAAATAACAATAATCTATATCATTTTCTTTCTTGGTCTCTGCTAACACTAAAAACAGATTCTGTAATTTTCTTGATGCCTCTCGCAAAGTATTAAATTCCCAATAAATATTATCTTTTGTATCTTTAATTTCTAATTCTATTCTTTGTAAATCTCTATTAACATTTAATTTCATTTTGTATTTTGAATAGATATCAGAATATTTATCCCCAAAAATAGATGCATATAATTTTTTCTTTTCAGGATGTCTTATATCTCTAACTTCTCCATATTTTTCTCTCAAATATGTGTTTGCTCTATTAGGAAAATCTGGTGATTTTGTAAAAAGAGAAATATATGACTTATTCAAATAGCGTTGACTTTTAATTTCAATCCCTTCAAAATCTGCCTCCTTTTTATTATTTTCTTCTACTCCCAATAAATCCTCAAAAGTATTACCTATACCCCCATCTTTATTTTTAGGACGAGTATTTCTTACATAATTTAAACTCTTTATTCTATAAAATTCTGACTTTAATTTTTTAATATTTTCCATTTACATATATTTTTCTGGCAACAAATCTCTTGGACTTATTTCTAATGCTTTTGCTATTTTGTTAATGTGATTAAGGTTATATTTTGTTCCATATTTGAAACTTTCTACTTTACCTATAAAACCTATTGATACATCTATCAATGAGGCTAAGTCCGCTTGTGAAATATTTTTTTCTGTGCGAATTTTCTTTACACTATCTATTACATAAATTTCTATTGATGTGAGCATTTTCTCTCTAAAAATTTGTACAAAAATCTAAATATTTTTAATTTTGCACACTTTCTTATAGGTAAGTATTTTATGATAGAGATTAACAAAATATACAATGAAGACTGTTTAGACACTCTCAAAAGAATTCCTGACAACTCAATTGATTTAGTCATTACATCTCCTCCTTATAATATGAATTTAAGGATTCGTAATGGTAAATATTGTTCCAGACAAATCGTAAAAGAGTTTAGTACAAAATATGAAGGTTTTAATGACAATCTACCCATAGAAGAATACTATGAATTTCATCTAAAAGTATTAAAAGAACTTTTAAGGACATCATATATCATATTCTACAACATACAAATTGTTACAGGAAGCAAAAGGGCAATTTTTAAAATAATTGGTGAACTATCAGACTATTTGAAAGATATTATTATTTGGGATAAAGGATATGCGCAACCTGCTATGGCTCAAAAAGTTTTTAATAGAAGATCGGAACTTATTCTTATTTTTGATGCTAAAAATGCAATTAGCAGACAATTTGAAAAAGCTAATTTTAATAGGGGGACTCTTGATGATATATGGCAAATAAAAAGAGGAAAAAAAGTAACAAATTCTCATTCTGCTGTATTCCCAGAAGAATTAGTAAAAACTATTATAGAAAATTTTTCTAACGAGGGTGATTTAATCTATGATCCTTTTATGGGAACAGGAACTACAGCTGTTGTAGCTAAAAAACTAAACCGAAATTTTTTAGGAAGTGAATTAACCCAACAATATTTTGAAGTTATAAAATCCCGATTAGAGGATGAAACTTATAAATTATTTAATAAAAAAACCATCTGAATTCAGATGGTTTTTAATTTATCTATGTAATATGATTACATCATTCCTGGCATACCGCCTCCCATTGGTGGCATTGGTGGTTCAGGTTTTGGGATTTCTGTGATGACACACTCGGTAGTAAGAAGCATACCTGCTACAGATGCCGCGTTTTCTAGGGCTACACGAGTCACCTTCGTAGGGTCTATGATTCCTGCTTCCAGCATGTTTACAAACTCATCAGTTTTTGCATTGTACCCGAAATCTGCCTTACCTTCTGATACTTTCGCTACGATTACAGAACCTTCGCCGCCTGCATTTGCTACGATTTGTCTTAGCGGCTCTTCTATCGCTCTTTTCACGATTTTGATACCTGTGTTTTCATCTTGGTTCGCTCCATGAAGATTGTTCAGAGCCTCTATTGCTCTTACAAGGGCAACTCCTCCACCTGCTACGATACCTTCTTCTACAGCGGCTCTCGTTGCATGCAGGGCATCATCTACTCGGTCTTTTTTCTCTTTCATCTCCACTTCAGATGCAGCACCTACATAAAGCACGGCTACACCACCTGCCAATTTGGCCAATCTTTCTTGAAGTTTTTCTTTGTCATAGTCAGAAGTTGTAGATTCTAACTGCGCTTTGATTTGGTTTACTCTCGCTTTGATTTGGGCATCATCTCCTGCTCCGTTTACGATAGTCGTATTATCTTTGTCAATTACTACTTTTTCAGCCTTACCGAGAAGCTCGATAGAAGCATTTTCCATAGTGAAACCCCTTTCTTCAGAAATCACCTGTCCGCCTGTAAGGATAGCGATGTCCTCCAGCATAGCTTTTCTTCTGTCACCAAAACCAGGAGCTTTCACAGCTGCGATTTTAAGCGAACCTCTTAATTTGTTCACCACCAAAGTTGCCAAAGCCTCGCCTTCTACTTCTTCGGAAATAATCAATAAAGATTTTCCCTGCTGAGCCACAGGCTCTAAAACTGGAAGCAGCTCCTTCATAGAAGAGATTTTTTTCTCTACTAAAAGAATATATGGATTGTCCAATTCTGCCACCATTTTGTCTGGATTAGTCACGAAGTATGGCGACTGGTAACCTCTGTCAAACTGCATACCTTCCACTACATCTACGGTAGTGTCTATTCCTTTCGCTTCTTCCACAGTGATTACACCTTCTTTACCAACTTTCGCGAAAGCATCAGCGATAAGTCCACCGATGGTTTCATCATTGTTAGCAGAAACAGAAGCTACTTGCTTGATTTTATCATTATTATCTCCTACTTGCTGAGATTGAGATTTAAGGTTTTCTACCACTGCAGAAACAGCCTTGTCGATTCCTCTTTTTAGGTCCATTGGGTTTGCTCCTGCTGCCACATTTTTCAGTCCTTCTCTTACGATAGCCTGAGCCAAAACTGTAGCTGTAGTCGTTCCATCTCCTGCGATGTCATTAGTTTTAGAAGCTACTTCCTTCACCATCTGAGCACCCATGTTTTCTACTTTGTCTTCCAGCTCGATTTCTTTCGCTACAGAAACTCCGTCTTTGGTCACATGTGGAGCGCCGAAAGATTTCTCAATCACTACATTTCGCCCTTTAGGCCCCAATGTCACTTTTACTGCATTCGCCAATGCATCTACACCTCTTTTTAATGCGTCTCTTGATTCAATATCAAATTTAATTTCTTTTGCCATTT
>CAUQHD010000145.1:0-3715 GCA_963517805.1 uncultured Flavobacteriaceae bacterium
CGTTTTGGGATATTCAGCGGTGATGAATGCCAGACCTCATGGGTTATCAATACCAAGCCTTACCGCACGAAAGATGAATTTTATTCGCAATTTCTTTTGTTTTATCAGACTTATCAGGTCAAAGCAGATGAGTTTCAGAAAATCATCATCGGTTCTGTGGTGCCACAGCTTACAACGGTGATTAGCAGTGCTTTGAAGAAGATACATGGTCTGGAACCTATTTTGGTAAATAGAAGCACGCCCTCTGGAGTCAGCCATAAATCCAGCCAAATGGGAACTGATATTTATGCGAACTTGGTGGCGGCGCATCACCTTTATCCCAAAGACAAAAAGAAGATTATCATAGATTTTGGAACAGCCCTTACGGTGAGCTGTGTGGATGAAAATGGTGAAAATCAGGGTGTTATCATTGCGCCTGGGATTATCACTTCGCTGAATAGTTTAGTTCAGCAGACTGCCCAGCTCCCAGAGATAGAGCTGGCTCCACCGAAAACTGTCTTGGGGCAGGATACGGTTTCTTGTATGGTCAGCGGTATGGTCTATGGTTATCTGGGAATGGTGGAAGGCTTCATAGAAAGGGTGAATAACGAAGTGAAGGATAATTGTTTCGTAATCGCGACAGGCGGAGTTTCCCATATCTATAAGCCACTGACAGACAAGATAGATGTCGGCGACCATCTCCACACGCTGAAAGGGCTTTATTTCTTGGGGAAAGATTTATAATTTCAAAAAAGGTTTAAAATTATTTTTACTTTTCATTTTGTTGTTTTATAAAAATATTTTATCTTTGCAAACCTATTATGGACAAATATAGAAACTATGACATCAGTTTTTCTGGTCTAAAGCAAGGAAAACATGAGTTTGAGTTCTGTGTTGATCAGCAGTTCTTTGATTTATTTGAGGCTGAAGAAGAATTTGAAAATGCCAAAATAGTTAGTAAAGTTTTACTTGAAAAACATTCTACTTTTTTGGATTTCGTGATTTCTGTTTCGGGAACAGTGGATTTGACTTGTGATATCAGCAATGAAAAATTCCAGTATCCAATAAACAATGAAATAAAATTCTTAGTAAAGTTTGGAGAAGAATATGATGATAGTAATGAAGAGATTATTACAATTCCTCATCACTATAGTGAGTTTAATATTGCTCAGTTTATCTACGAAGCAGTGGTTCTTGCTATTCCTATGAAAAAAGTTTCTCCTGCTGCGCTAGAAAACGAAGAATTCCAAGACTTACTGGATAAATTCAGTCCTAAAATAAATGAAGAAAAAGCCGATGATGAAGACATAGATCCAAGATGGGAAGCGTTGAATAAATTAAGAAAGTAAAAGTTAATATAAAAAGCTAAAAATTATTAGAAATGGCACATCCTAAAAGAAGACAGTCATCTACAAGAAGAGATAAAAGAAGAACTCACTACAAAGCAGTAGTTCCTCAATTGGCAAAAGATGCTACAACAGGTGAATTACACCTATATCACAGAGCTCACTGGCATGAAGGAAAACTTTACTACAGAGGTAAAGTAGTTCTTGAAAAAGAAGTAGAATCTGCAGAATAACGATAGATTTTTGGTAAAATCTCCAAAAATCATGGTAGAAATATAGAACCATTCTTTTTTACAAAAGTGAATGGTTTTTTGTGTTTATTTACTATATTTGAACAATAAAATTATTTTTTATGGATATTAAAGACTTACAAAACCTTATTAAATTTGTTTCAAAGGCTGATGTAGCTGGAGTAAAATACAAAACTAAGGATTTTGAAATCAATATTACCAATCATACATTTGGTACGGTGGTTACGACTCCACAGATGACACAGGTTCAACCAATGGTAAATGCAGCACCTGTTGCACAGCCAGAGCAGGAAGTTTCTGCAAATTCAGTAGAACCAGCAGATAATGGTAAATACATCACGATAAAATCTCCTATCATTGGTACTTTCTACAGAAAACCAGCTCCAGACAAAGAGCCTTTCGTAAGTGTAGGAAGCGAAATCACAGAAGGAACGGTTATTTGTGTGGTGGAAGCCATGAAATTATTCAATCAGATAGAGTCTGAAGTGAGTGGAAAAATCGTGAAAATTTTGGTGGATGATGCTACTCCTGTAGAGTACGACCAGCCATTATTCTTAGTAGATCCATCATAAATTACTCTATTCATTGTAATTGATAAACAGAAAAATAATGTTTAAAAAGATATTAATTGCCAATCGTGGAGAGATTGCGATGAGAATTCTCAGAACTTGTAAAGAGATGGGAATCAAAACAGTAGCAGTCTACTCAAGCGCGGATAAAGATAGTCTGCATGTAAGATTTGCGGATGAAGCGGTATGTATAGGTCCTGCGGCGAGTAAGGATTCTTATCTGAAAATTCCTAACATCATTGCAGCTGCAGAAATCACGAATGCAGATGCCATTCACCCAGGTTATGGATTTTTGGCTGAAAATGCTAATTTTTCTAGAATTTGTCAGAAAAATGGAATAAAATTCATAGGAGCTACGCCAGAGCAAATAGAAAAGATGGGAGACAAAGCCACTGCGAAAGCAACAATGAAGGCGGCTGGAATCCCTTGTGTTCCTGGGTCTGATGGACTTGTAGAATCTTTGGAAGAAGCTGAAAAAATTGCTGAAAAAATTGGCTACCCTGTAATGATAAAAGCTACCGCAGGTGGCGGCGGTAAGGGAATGCGTGCCATCTGGAGCAAAGAAGAGCTTAGAGAAAGCTGGGATTCTACTATTCAAGAGGCTTTAGCGGCTTTCGGGAATGGTGGAATGTACATGGAAAAACTGATAGAAGAGCCAAGACACATAGAATTCCAAATTGCTGGGGATAGATATGGAAGGGCTTGCCATTTGTCAGAAAGAGACTGTTCTATCCAGAGAAGAAATCAAAAATTGATAGAAGAAACGCCGTCTCCTTTTATGACGGAGGAACTTCGTGAAAAAATGGGAAATGCCGCTGTGAAAGCTGCTGAATATATAGGATATGAGGGAGTTGGGACAATAGAATTTTTGGTTGACAAACACAGAAACTTCTATTTCATGGAGATGAATACTCGTATTCAGGTGGAACACCCTATCACAGAGCAGGTTATAGATTATGACCTTATCCGTGAGCAGATTTTACTGGCAGCAGGAGAAAGAATTCTTGGGAAAAACTATTATCCAAAGTTACACTCTATAGAATGTAGAATTAACGCAGAAGACCCATATTCTGATTTCAGACCTGCACCTGGGAAAATCACTCAGCTTAATATCCCTGGCGGACATGGTGTGAGAGTGGATACGCATGTGTATGCTGGTTATACAATTCCACCAAACTATGACTCTATGATAGCTAAGCTCATCATCACAGCACAGACTAGAGAGGAGGCTATTGCTAAAATGAGAAGGTCTTTGGATGAGTTTTATATAGAAGGAGTGAAAACCACTATTCCTTTCCACAGACAGCTGATGGACAATCCTGATTTCCTTGCTGGAAATTACACAACCAAGTTCATGGAGACTTTTGTGATGGATAAAGATTATGAATTTCACTAATGAATAAAAAGAAACACTACTAAAATTTAGTAGTGTTTTATTTTTTCGCTTTTTACTTTACGCCTATTTTTCCAAGTAAAATAAAGAGTATGGCGATTACTAAATAGGACAATCCATTAGGAGAAGAAAGTGTCCCTGCTAAAACCACGCATGTTCCTACGATAGCGAAAAGCA
>CAUQHD010000146.1:0-3688 GCA_963517805.1 uncultured Flavobacteriaceae bacterium
AACCATAGCCGACTTCTATGTAAGGCTTTCCGTTTAGGCCGTTTAACGCTCCATTTGCGTTGAATCTTTCCTCCAAATATCCTATCAAATAATTGAAAGTCAGGTGGTTTCTCCAATTTAATTTTTTAATCAAAGGTAACCTGTTGGTAATCAGCCCTTCCAAATATTGGGTGTATTGCAGGGAAACAAATCTGTTACTTGTAAATTCAAAGAAACGCATCATGTTAAATGAATTTCTGTTGTAAAAAACAAACTCATTTCCTAAGTGGTTTTCCAAAAGAGGAAAAGGAACTCGGTCTGGGATAATCCCCGCTGTGAGGGAATAGTTACCCTGTCCTAAAATTCCCATAGGAATTTTTTGCTGGACATTTAGATAAATTTTATTGTATTCAAAATTACTTCCCAAGATTCCCTTAAAGGCATGAGTAAACCTGAAAGTAACTGTAGGAGTAAAATTGTTATTCACCGTTATCTGTTTGTTTTTCTCAGATTGTATGTTTTTTCTTCCCATTTTCCACTGAGTTTCAGAAATCATTTCAGTGGTTTTGAAATTATTAAAAACATTCCCATGTTCGTCCGTGTAGTTGGTATAAGCTAAATCAAACAATGGGTCAAAGGTAGAATGTCTAAATGTAAACCTCTGAGTGATAGAGTTTACAAAATCCCTCTGAAAATAGATTTCATAATTATTCTTCCAGAAAGGTTTTCTTATCAGCATATCACCATTTTTAGAAAATGCATCAAAAATCGCATTTTTCTTAAGTAAAAAGTTACCATACTGCAACGCTACTTGGTCTAAATCATGCAGCGCCGAAATTCCCACCTGTGTCCATGGGTCTCGTGAAATAATGTAATCTATACCACCGCCGTATTTGAACTCCCTATCCTTAAATCCATAAGACAAATATCCGCTGAAAATCCATTTTTTGCTGAATTTATGATTGGTTCTAAATCCTGCTCTCAGCCTGAACCCTTCCACATCGTTATATCCAGCCGTGTAGAGTATCGGGCCTAAATCCACTTTTCCAGCCTCATAGTAGCCTCTCAGGATAATTTCCAAAACATCTATATAAGACTTCACCGAAGGGAGATTTTTGACTTCGTCTATCATTGCATAGACTTTCTGCTCTCTTTCCGTTATCGGTTCGTGTCTGTTCTTTTCCCAATACTGCTCATCTTTGTCATTTGCATTAGGCAGGACAGTAATAGGTTTGCTGAATATTTTTTGGTCAAAATCTTGGTTGATTTTTATTTTTTTGCTCGAAACATGATATTTTAAAATCCCAGCCATTCCGTTTTTGCCTAGTTTCGCTGTTTCCAGTGTAACGAGGGACTTTACAGGCATGTGTATTTCAGAATCGCCCACTTCTTCAAGCTCTTGGTCTACTGTGATGTTGTTGATGAAGTTTAGGTTAGCCGAAGGAGCTATTTTTGCTGTAATTCTGAAAAGTGAATAGTTGCTGTGCGAAATCAATAAAGTCCCTTCAAAAGCCAAATCCGAGGCTCTTTTAGGCTTAAAATTGATTTTATAATATCCATTTTCATTGACTTGAAAATCTCTGTCCACCAGCTCAAAATCATAGTTTGAAGTGAAATTATCGTTTAGTGGCGAGATGAAGTTTTTGTCTAAAATATGAATGTAATTATTGTAGAAATTATATTTGATGAAAGTAGAGCTCATCAGCTGGGAAAACATAGCATTGTCCTCTATTCCGACTCCGTCCACTTTACTTTTTTTGATGATTTCGGCGCGCTTTTCAGGGCTTTTTTGATAATAAAAATCTGAAATATTTTCTGAGATAAAAACAGGAAGCGCCACATCATTCCCAAGGCTGTCTTTGGAGGCTTCCATCACCTGTTTCAAATCCTTGTAAACCTTCGTATTCTGAAACTTATCCCCAAGACTGCTGAATGCTATCTCCATACGGGACTGATTTTCAGAGAAGTATGATTTTAGGTTGTCAGGATTGTTGATGTGTTTTTTTGCAACTAATTTTGCTAAAATCTCATGAGCTGGATTTTTATACTTTTTCTTCTTTTTAGAGATGACTACGGCTTCTATTTTTTTAGAACCATCTGTATTGTCTTCATCTTCTTGTGCATAAGAGGACAGCCCTATAAATAGAGCTCCTGTAAGCAATAATTTTTTAGAATTCAGCATTTTAAAAAATGATTAAGAGGCAAAAGTATTAAAAAAATATTTGAAAAGGTTAAAATCTATTTTTAGAATTAAAAATATTGATTAGATTTACCAAATAAATCAAACTTTTCATGAAACTAAATACTAAATTAATTTTAATTTTTATTCTTCAAATTTCAGTGGTGCTTTTTGCACAAAAACCAAAAATCAGAATCATAGCCACAGGCGGAACTATCGCAGGAGTGAGCAAATCCTCTACCGAAAGTAGTTACAAAGCAGGAGCAAAGGGAATTGATGAGCTGTTGCAGGCCGTTCCAGAAATTCACCAAGTAGCCCAAGTAAGCGGTGAGCAGTTAGTGAAAATAGGTTCTCAGGATATGAATGATGAAATTTGGCTCAAATTAGCAAAAAGAATAAACGAAATCCTAAATAAGGAGGGTTACGATGGAGTAGTGGTTACCCACGGAACAGATACGATGGAGGAAACGGCTTATTTTCTGAATCTTACGGTTCATAGTTCTAAACCTGTAGTAATGGTAGGTGCTATGCGCCCATCCACAGGAATCAGTGCAGACGGGCCGCTTAATTTGTATAATGCTGTGGTCGCGGCATCTGATAAAAACACAGGAAATAAAGGTGTAGTCGTGGTGATGAATGAAAATATCCTTGATGCCAAAGATGTGATAAAACACCATACGACCGCCGTGGAGACCTTTATAGGAGCAAATTCTGGGAAAATAGGCTATATTCATAATGGAAAAGTTTATTTTAGCAAAACGCCTCAAAATCTGCATACTACAAAATCAGTTTTTGATGTGGCTTCGCTCACCTCCCTGCCGAAAGTAGGGATAGTCTATGGCTATGCCAATGCTTCGGAACTTCCGATGAAAGCCTTTATTGATGCGAAATATGATGGAATTATTTACGCTGGTGTGGGCAATGGGAATTTGTATCATACTAATTTTGATTTGGCTGTAAAAGCCCAAAAACAGGGCATTCAGATAGTCCGTTCTTCGCGGGTTCCCACAGGCGCTACGACACCAGATGCAGAAGTGGAGGATGCGAAATATCACTTTGTAGCTTCGCAATCGCTCAATCCACAGAAATCCAGAGTTCTGCTCATGCTGGCGCTTACCAAAACCAAAGATTGGAAGCAGATTCAAAAGTATTTTAATGAATATTAATCAAAAATAAAAATGAAAAAAAGTATTTTTTTAGTCCTTGCATTTCTTGTTTTCTCGTGTCATCAGCCAGCCAAAAAATATACACAGGAAGAGGCTGAAGCCCAAGTTTTAGCCCTGCCGATGGTGCAGGAAGCATCTAAACATATCGATAAAATAACTAATGGAAAGCATGGAATTTCGTTTATTACAGAAGGATATCTTATTGAGAAAAAGTCATTTTATCAGATAACGGTGGGCTACAACTCGGATGTTCGTTTTGAAACTTATCATATTTTTTATGTGAATAAAGAAAACAAAGAGGATGTTCGTATTTTAGAGCCTGTTTCTGGAGAAATTATTCCTGT
The DNA here is from genome assembly GCA_963517805.1 of uncultured Flavobacteriaceae bacterium. GTDB lineage: Bacteria > Bacteroidota > Bacteroidia > Flavobacteriales > Weeksellaceae > JABCPE02. Next base: position 3,669 of record CAUQHD010000146.1, read on the forward strand.
TTCTGAATACAAAAAATAGA
>CAUQHD010000147.1:0-3665 GCA_963517805.1 uncultured Flavobacteriaceae bacterium
GAAACTCGCCCAGATGAACATCGTGAAAAAACATACAGGAAAAACGCCTATCCTGCTCCTAGATGATATTTTTGACAAACTAGACAACCTCCGCGTTTCTCAACTGATAGAACTTGTAAATCAGGAGCATTTCGGGCAGATTTTCATTACTGACACTCATAAAGAAAGAACCGAAAGTATCGTGAAAAACATCGTAGAAGAAAGCAGGATATTTGAACTGAAATAATTATTTATTCAGCACCTTTTTCAGGCGGTTGTAGATTTCTTCGTACGCTTCGGTCACTTCGCCCAAATCTCTTCGGAAACGGTCTTTGTCGAGCTTTTTCATAGTGTCTTTATCCCAAAGACGGCAGGTGTCTGGTGAAATCTCATCCGCCAAGATGATTTCGCCATTTGGTGTTTTACCGAGTTCTATTTTAAAATCAACCAAGATAATGTTCATTTTATCAAATAAATCTATCAGTATTTCATTGATTTTGGCTGTCAGTGCATACATTTTATCAAGCTCCTCTCTCGTCGCCGCACCCAAGAATATCGCATGATAGTCGTTTATCAGCGGATCTCCCAATGCATCATCTTTATAGCAGATGTCAAAAATGGTAATCGGTGATTTTGTGCCTTCTTCCACGCCCAAACGCTGAGCCATACTTCCCGCTACATAGTTTCTCACAATCACCTCCAAAGGAATGATACTCACCTTTTTAACCAGTTGTTCGCGGTCATCTATCTGTTTGATGAAATGAGTAGGAATTCCTTTTTCATTCAGGTATTCAAAGATAAGCGTAGTGATGGCGTTATTCATCTGCCCTTTCTTGTCCACTTGTCCTTTTTTCTGGGCATTGAACGCCGTAGCATCATCTTTAAATCTTACTACCACTTCATCAGGCTTTTCTGTAGCGAATATTTGTTTAGCTTTTCCTTCATAAAGCATTTCTTTTTTTAGCATTTTTGTTCTATTTTTTTGGTTATTAATTTTTATTAGTAAGCTCTCTCGTTTTTGCCTTCAAAGAAGTTAATGAACGCCTGATTGACCACTCTGTTTCCTCCATTGGTGGGGTAATGCCCTGTAAAATACCAATCGCCCAAGTTATCAGGACATGCGAGATGTAAATTTTCTATTTTTTGGAAAATAATCTCCACTTTGCTGGTCATCCCTTCTGGTGTAACGAGTTCCGTGATTTTTGCCGAAATTTCTTCGTCGCTGAAAGGAGCATAGACTTCATTTACATAATTTATCACTTCACTATCGGGCAAATTCACTTGTGCGAGGCATTTTTTATAAACATCTTCTATCACGGAGTAAGTTCCCCGCTCTTTGTGAAGCTCTAATACTGCTTGGAAAGCTACTAAATCCTCCAATCTTGCCATATCGATGCCGTAGCAGTCAGGATAGCGCACCTGCGGTGCAGAAGAAAGCACGACTATTTTCTTTGGTTCTAGTCGGTTAAGAATCCTCAGAATGCTTTTCTTCAATGTAGTTCCGCGCACAATGCTGTCATCTATAATCACCAAATTATCAGTATTCTTTTTTACAGATCCATAGTTAATATCATAGACATGTGCTACCAAATCATCTCTTCCGCTGTCTTCGGTGATGAAAGTCCTTAGTTTAGCATCTTTTATCGCTACTTTTTCTATTCTAGGTCGTACGGAAAGGATTTCTTCTAATTTCTGTTCCGAAATAGATGCCCCTTCTGCCATAATCTGCTCTTTTTTAAGCTCGTTAAGGTATTTATACAACGCCTCTGTAAGTCCATAGAAAGAAGTTTCTGCGGTGTTGGGAATGTAGGCGAAAACGGTGTTCTTCAAATCATGGTCTACCGACTCCAAAACTTTGGGGAAAAGCAGTGCGCCGAGCTTCTTCCGTTCAAGATAAATGTCTTTATCGCTTCCTCGGGAGAAATATATCCGCTCAAACGAACAAGCTCTCTTTTCCGTAGGTTCTAAAATCTGCTCTATGCTGGTTTTTCCATTCTTTTTGATGATAACCGCCGCTCCGCAAGGGAGTTCGTGCACATTCTCGTAATCTACATTGAAAGCAGTCTGTATCACTGGTCTTTCTGAAGCCACCACTACCACTTCTTCATCTTTATAATAGTATGCTGGGCGGATTCCCGCTGGATCTCTTATGACAAAGGCATCTCCATGCCCTACGATACCCGCCATGGCATAGCCTCCGTCCCATTTTCGGGCAGATTGTTTCAGAATGTGGGCAATGTCCAACTCTTCTATGATATGTTTTGTGGCTTCCTGTTTGCCGAAGCCTTCTTTTTTGAATTTTTGGTAAAGTTCTTCCACCTCGTTGTCCAGAAAATGCCCTATTCTCTCCATTATCGTTACCGTATCGGATTTTTCTTTAGGATACTGACCGAGTTCAACAAGTTTATTGAACAATTCGGTGGAATTGGTCATATTAAAATTCCCTGCAACGATAAGATTGCGGTAAATCCAATTATTCTGGCGAAGGAACGGATGTACATTCTCTATGCTGTTCTGTCCGAAAGTTCCGTAGCGCACATGTCCCAGCAGAACCTCTCCTATGTAGGGAAGAAGGTGTTTTTGCGCCTCCACATCATCTTTTAGATGGAGATTTTCTTTCATCAGCCCGTTGATGCGTTCATTTATCCGTCTGAAAACATCTTGGATAGGCTGTGCATCATTTGAGCGGATACGGCTGATGTACCTCTCGCCAGGCTGCATGTCCAACTTTACGCTGGCAAGCCCTGCACCGTCCTGACCTCTATTGTGCTGTTTTTCCAGCATGAGATACATCTTATGAACGCCGTAGAGAGCCGTTCCGTATTTCTTTTTGTAGTATTCTAAAGGTTTTAGCAGCCTCACTAAGGCTATCCCGCATTCATGTTTGAGGTTGTCGCTCATTGTTATTATTTTTTCTGGTGCAATTTACACATTTTTTGGGGTTCTGTTGGTCTTTTTTGATGGTAAATTTCTTTTTTAGTGGTAAGTTTGTTTCTCTATCAATTTTAAAGCATAAAAAACACCTTTTAGAAAGGTGCTTTTTGGTTAATTTTTCGGTAAAATAGGATTTCCTTTTATATCCAAAACAAAGTGCTGACCGCTTTGGTCGGTTGCTAAGAAATATACAGTAGCTTTGTTCCTATTTTCTATTTTTCTATCATCTATTTCTTCTGATGAAGTATAAAGTATTCTGTAAATTTTATACTTTTCCTGTGGTTTTATCAGCCATTCTTGTGTAACCAAATCTATCACACCTGATTTTTTGACTTCATTTAAATCTCCACTATCTTTTTGGACACTGTATCCTAAAACAGGATTGAATATAGTAAAATTATCCATTATTTCACCATAAAGCTTTTTCTTCCCCGATATGGTCATAAAGCCCTTTTTACCATCAAAATCTTTCACATAGAAAATAGATTCTCCACTCTCTTTTTCTTTATAATGAAGCTCCTCCATAGATTCAAAATGAAACTCTTTCAGCTCCTCTCCTTTTTGGTTGATAAGCATCTTCTTTTCTTCTTGTTTAACCACTGCATAATATTCACCTTTATAAAGTATTGGATTTGAGAAAGATCGATATTTAAAATTAAGTTTTGTCATCTTCCCATTTCCATCCATCTGAAAACCTGGTTCTTCCATCGACTCAACACCTTTTGATGCCTTGTAAGGCTCCACACCCGTTT
>CAUQHD010000148.1:0-3655 GCA_963517805.1 uncultured Flavobacteriaceae bacterium
GGAGAATCGCTGGCTAATATCCAAATCGCCACGCCATCCAAAAGCTATCAAAAACGAAAAGAGAAAACAAGAATGGGTCTTCTCATTCACGATATTTTAGCGAAAATAAACCACAAGGATGATATGGAAAAAGTCTTGGATAGTTTCTTCCGCTTGGGAACAATTACCGAGAAAGAAAAAGAAATCATTACAAAGAGAATTTCGCCAGTTCTGAATGATGAAAAATACGCTCCATATTTCAGTGGAAATGAGAAAGAAATCATCAATGAAAGAGAAATTCTCATCACTTTGGAGGATGGAGAGCAAAAATTCTACCGACCAGACCGCGTCATAAAAACGGAGGAAGGCTACATTATCGTTGATTTCAAAACAGGTGAAGAGGAAAGAGAAAAACACCAAAAACAGGTAAAAGATTACCAAAATGCCTTAGAAAAAACAGGCAAAAAGGTGATAGAAACAAAGCTTATTTATTTTGATGAATAATTTTAACCAAAAAAAAGTAACATTATGAAAGATTCCCTAATGGGTATAGAAATAGAAAAAGTATTAGAAAACTGGGAAGTATCCATCGTGCATTTCCTGCCAAAAATAGTGGAGGCGGTCATCGTGCTTATTTTGTTTATATTTTTAGCCAAAATAGCCAAAAGAATCAGCCGCCGTGCTTTTAAGGTTCATCTGAACATTTCTCATATCATCGCTTCTACGGTTTATTGTTTCTTCCTGTTTTCAGGAATTTATCTCGCTTTGGAGCTTTTGGGACTGGACAAAGTTTTCTCGCATCTGCTTGCAGGAGCTGGGATTGTGGGAATTATTGCTGGTTTCGCTTTCAAAGATGTAGCATCTAATATATTTGCAGGACTGCTTCTGAAAACCCACAGCCCATACAAGGAGGGCGACTGGGTGGAGATAGATGATAAATACGGCATTGTCACGCAGGTAAGTCTGATAACTACGACCATAAGAACCATTCCAGGGCAGGATGTTTTTATCCCAAATCAAATTATTTACAGCGGAACATTTACCAATTATTCCACTTTGAAAAAAAGGAGAATTATCCTAAAAACAGGCGTTTCTTTTGGAGATGATTTAGAGTTTGTGCAGGCTACCGCTCTTGATGAAATTAAGAAAATAGAAACTCTGCTTCCTGATGAAAAAGTGGATCTATATTTCACAAATATCGGAAGTTCTACACTTGATTTTGTACTTCGGTTTTGGATAAAATTTGAGACCAATGATGATTTCTACGAAGCGATGAACGAAGCCATCATACGGATAAAAAAACGATTCGACAAGGAAGGCATCTGTCTAGCTTACCCTGTTACTACGCTGGATTTTGGTGTAAAAGGCGGCGTAAATATCTTTGACAAAGAAATAAAAATCAATAAAATTTAGCATTAAATATATAATGAAAGGCTTAAAAAAAATAGAGCTTCTTGAAAAATCAGAAAGCTCTATTTGTATTTAATTTATTCAAATGAAATTTTCTTACCGAATGTCTAAATACTTATGCGTCTGTACCGATGACCGCCACTGTGGGTTTTCCAATATGTAGCTGGTAATTTTAGGGTAGTTTGTTTCTTTTTTGCTCCATTCGGATTGCAGGTAGAGGAGGCAGTTTTCGGAAACTTTGGCAGCCTGCTCCTCGGCGAACTTAAAATCATGGTTGTTGAAAATCACCATTTTCAGTTCATTGGCTTTTTTATAGACTTCCGGCAGGGGCTGTTTTACTTTCTTTGGTGATAGTGTAATCCAGTCCAGATGCCCGCTTAGTGGATGTGAGCCAGAGGTTTCTATGTGGATGGTGCAGCCGAGCTCTTTTAGTTTTTGGGTAAGAAATTCTAAATTCCACATCAGCGGTTCTCCTCCTGTGATGATGATGGTTTTGCAATGCTTTGCCGCTGTCTGGGCGAGTTCCTCCATGGCTAAAACAGGATGAAGAGAGGCATCCCAGCTTTCTTTTACATCGCACCAGTGGCATCCTACATCGCACCCTGCCAAACGGATAAAATATGCCGCCCTGCCCGCGTGGAATCCTTCGCCTTGTATGGTATAAAAATGCTCCATCACAGGGAGCATTTTTCCTTGTTTGATTAATAATTCTTGCTCTTTTTTTTCTGACATTAATGTAATTAAATTTTGTTTTTATAGGCTAAAATAGTATTTTTCATTAACATGGCTCTGGTCATAGGGCCTACGCCGCCCGGAACAGGCGTGATGTGACCAGCTTTCTTTTCGCAGTCATCAAAATCTACATCGCCGACTAATTTGTAACCTTTTTTCTCATTGCTGTCTTCCACTCGGGTAATTCCTACATCTATGACCACTGCGCCATCTTTTATCATTTCTGCTTTCAGAAACAGCGGACTTCCTAATGCCGTGATGACAATGTCTGCCTCTTTCGTAAGCTCCTCTATATTCTGGGTGTAAGAGTGGGCGAGGACAACGGTGGAGTTGCCAGGATTGCCTTTTCTTCCCATCAGAAGGCTCATAGGTTTTCCTACGATACGGCTTCTTCCGATAACCACGCAGTGTTTTCCTTGAGTTTCTATATTATATCTTTCTAAAAGCTGCATAATTCCGAAAGGTGTGGCAGGGAGAAACGCCTCCATTTCCAAAGCCATTTTGCCGAAATTCTCTGGATGGAAGCCGTCTACATCCTTGCTGGGGTCTATTGCCATGATGATTTTTTCTTGGTCTATATGCTTGGGCAGAGGCAGCTGAACGATGAAACCATCCACTTCGGGGTTATTATTTAGGGCTTCTATTTTTGCTAAAAGTTCTTCCTCTGAAACGGTGTCGGGCAGTTTTACTAAGGATGAAACAAAGCCTACTTCTTCGCAGTCTTTTATTTTGTTATTGACATAGGCAATACTTGCTCCGTTTTCACCGACTAAAACAGCGGCCAGATGCGGAGGTCTTTTCCCTCCAGCGACAATGTTTTTTACTTCTTCTTTTACTTCTTCTTTTATTTCTTTGGACACTTTAAGTCCATCTAAAATTTGTGCCATATTTTTTTATTTTTTAATTAATTTAAATTTCATTTATTTTCCGCTCTCCATGCATATACTTTTGTAGAATTTTCTTTTATAAGTTTTTCATTTCGCTCAAAGAGGGCTTTTGCGAGATTTTCATCTTTTGTAGCTTTTAGATAATATTCTTTGGCTTTTTGCAGGTCTTTTTTAAATTTAATTCCCGCATGATACATTGCGCCCAGTGAGGAAATACTCATTTCTTCGCCGATAGCTTCCCCTTTTCTGAACCATTCCACCGCCTTGTCATAGTTCTTTGGCAAATCTCCACCGAGCGTATAGAGGTATCCGAGATTATAGATGGCTTTTGGGTTTCCCAAATTGGCTGCTTTTTCCATCCATTCTATTCCCTGCTGGGTATTTTTCACTTGTGGATTGTCTTGCAGATAGATAAAAGCTATATTATTCATCGCATCCACATCACCTAGGTTTGTCGCTATTTTATACCATTTTAGAGCTTTTGTAAAATCTCCTTTATTTTCTCCTTTGTCATTATAATAAATATAAATCATACCCAAATAATTAGGAAAAGCTACCTCAGAAGGGAAATTCTCATGCCCCCAAGTGTAGAGTTCTATGGCTTTTGGGATATTTTGTTTTACTTCTTCCCCTTTAAGGTAAAAATA
>CAUQHD010000149.1:0-3566 GCA_963517805.1 uncultured Flavobacteriaceae bacterium
TATTTTTGTAATCTTAAATTCTAAATTATATGGGACGCGCATTTGAATATAGAAAAGCCTCTAAACTAGCCCGATGGGATAAAATGGCAAAAACATTTTCTAAAATAGGTAAGGACATCGCCCTTGCTGTAAAAGCTGGAGGACCAGATCCAGATTCCAACCCCGCTCTTAGAAGATGCATCCAAAACGCAAAAGGGGCAAACATGCCAAAAGACAATGTAGACAGAGCTATAAAAAAAGCCAGCGGAGCTGATGCTGAAAACTACGAAGAAATCACTTACGAAGGATATGGGCAAGGAGGGGTAGCATTTTTCATAGAATGTACTACCAACAACCCTACTAGAACTGTAGCTAATGTAAGAGCCATATTCAATAAATTTGAAGGCAATCTTGGGAAAAATGGAGAGCTGTCTTTCATCTTTGACAGAAAAGGTATTTTTACTATTGACAAAGCATCTATTACAATGCCTTGGGATGATTTTGAAATGGAAATGATAGACGGAGGGGCAGAAGAAATAGACCAAGATGAAGAAGAAGTAATGATTACCACTGCTTTTGAAGACTTCGGGGCTCTATCTCATAAATTAGATGAATTGGGAATAGAAGCAAAAAGCGCTGAACTCCAAAGAATAGCAAACAACACTAAAGAAGTGAGTGAAGAGCAGTTCAAAGCTAATATGAAAATGCTGGAGCGCTTCGAGGAAGATGATGATGTACAAAATGTATATCATAATATGGAGCTTACCGAAGAATTTATGAAAGAAAACTAAAAATTTTGATAATATATTTGTTTTATTAAAAAAATGTTATTATCTTTGTGGCACTTTTTAGGTAGCTGTTGAGTTGGCTAAGAGTAATAATTTTTTCATCATTTGTGTTTTTGGGCTCACACTTTCGTGTGAGCCATTTTTTTATTCTCTTTCGTAGCGTACAAGCAAATCAATAAAGTAACTATAAGTAACGCTCCCCTCCTGCTGGTTTGATTTTAGAAATAAGTCATTAGCAATGGTGAACAAATCATTCAGCAGTCCTTGGTTTTGGGCAATGAAATCTTTTTCGTGCTGTCTGTCGCGCTTCATTCCTTCGCTGTATTTGGAAAGAATATTTTTCACAAACGCTTCATCTCTCTCCGCTAAATGATGCAATAGACTTTTCAAGACAAAATATTCTGTGCTGTATTTCAGCTCCCAATTAGAGGAATCTCTGCCAATAAGATACCCAATAAAATTAGCTTCCTGCTCACGGGCAAAACCAAGCTGGTGGGCAGATTCATGAGAGAGGGTAAAAGGAATATATGTAGAGGGCTCGGCGGCATTATACTGAGGCTCTGTAGTAAAAGGATTATAATAGCCTGATATTCCTGTGGCACTCATTATTCCAGAATAGAGACTTGGCTTAAAACTACTTATCTCCACAGATTTTTTGGAGCTTAAATATACCGGCAGATGTTTCTGCTGGGAAAGAATTTCCTGCTCTATTTCCCTGATGTTCTCTATCATAAATACTCCGTTGGCATCTTCTTTTACTCGGTTTCTGGAATGGAGACACCTGTTGAGGTATTTTACTGCAAGAGACTTTATTTCTTCTTCGGCAGGCGGCTTTTCGGATAACTTGCTGATGATAGGCTGCTGGAAATAAAGCATCCCCCAAAAACACTGATATACAAAATAAAACACATTCCAAGAAATAAGCAGTTTCAGGGTGTATTTTTTCCTGCTTTTTTTCTGAAAAATCTTCACCAAAGAAAACAACAGCCCCAGCCCCAGCAAAAAATACAGAACATCTCCTGCCGAAAAACCCAGCTTGGAAAACACGAAACCGAAAAAATCTTTTTTCCACTCGTAGAAAGATTCAAAAAAGCGGACAGCCGAAGATATTTTAGAAAAAATATAAAACAAAAGAATCTGGGCAAACCATACGCCTGCCCAGAATCTCAGTTTTCTCTTTATACTTTTATTTTTCTTTTCCAACCGAATAGCCTTTTACTGCGTAATATAATATATAGATATAAGAAGGAAGCATCACCACCAAAAACGAAAGCTGATTGCTGAAAATATGATGGTCTTTCAGCAGAGTATATATCAGCGGAAGAACCGCTCCTCCTGCTATCCCCATTACCAAAAGAGCAGAACCTATCTTGGTAAATCTACCCAGACCATCTATCGCCAGAGGGAATATCGCCGGCCACATCAGGGCATTTGCCAAGCCTAATAAGGCAATAAATACAATAGCCGTGTAACCAGAACTCATAAAAGCTCCTACACTGAAAACCGCCCCCAGCACTGCCGAAACTGCCAGAGCCTTCTGCTGTGAGATGTATTTCGGTATGGCTAAAATCCCCACAAGATAGCCCACCAGCATAGCAAAGAGCGTAAAGGTGGTAAAATATTTGGTAGTATCCAGCGAAAGCCCTATTGTCTGTCCGTAGGTTCCTATGGCATCACCTGCCATCACCTCTACCCCTACATACAGAAACAGGCAGAGCATACCTAAAACCAAATGCGGAAATTGGAAAACGGAGGTCTTATCAGTCTTAGCTGTGCTTTCTTCCTCCTCCTGCTCTATCTCTGGAAGAGCGGAACGCCAAATCATAACGGCAAGTAAAACCAAAATAACCGCCATCACGATATAAGGCATAATAATCTTGGAAGCCAGCTCATCTAAAATCTGGTTTCTATGCACCAAATCTGCTACGGCATCCAGCTGGTTTTTGGTTCCTTCGGCATCTTTCAGCACTAAAACGCCTAAAACTATGGGCGCCAGCATTCCGGCAATCTTGTTGCACACGCCCATGATGCTTATCCGCTTCGCTGCACTTTCAATAGGACCTAAAATACTGATGTACGGGTTGCTCGCCGTCTGCAAGATAGACAGCCCCGTGCCCTGCACAAAAAGTCCGCCAAGGAAAAGCCCGAAACTTCTGGTATTTGCCGCTGGAATAAAGACCAAAGACCCCAGCGCCATGATGCCCAGCCCCAGCGCCATGCCCCTTTTGAAGCCTGTACGGCTGAGGATATAGGACGAAGGAATGGAGAGGAAAAAGTAAGCCATATAAAAGGCAAATGTCACGAAGAAAGCCTGCGTGTCTGACTCCAGCTCACAAGCCAGTTTCAGGAACGGAATCAGAGTACTATTGAGCCAAGTAACAAACCCAAAAATAAAAAACAAGACCCCGATTATAAAAATAGCATAGGTATTACTCTTTTTCATTGTTAAATTTTTTTTGCTAACAAAACTACGGAATTATTTACATACAGCAGGAGATAAAAACATCATTTATTATATTTTTAGTGAGGTATAATTCTTTGTAATAGATATTGTCAATAAGACATATATAAAAAAATCTATTAATAAAATATTGTAACAGATATTCTGAATATTATCTTTGCGCATTTGTAAAATATAATTTATGTTGAAAAGAACATTATTATTTGTTTCATTAGGAAGCGGACTGCTTATCAATGCTCAGGCTATTAACGAGACCAATGCAGCAACCAAGACAAGCGGGAAAGTAGGAATCAATACTGATATTCCTACAAGAACATTAACTATAAAAAACACTGCTG
>CAUQHD010000150.1:0-3531 GCA_963517805.1 uncultured Flavobacteriaceae bacterium
AAAAAATCTGATTTTGATGCCCTTAAAATCACTTCTAAAATAGATGCAGAAGTAGGGAAATTCGTTCCTACCATTCATGCAACTATCTACATAGAAAACAACCAGAAAATATGGATGAATATGTCTGCTCTGTTTATGAATGTAGGCCGCGGAATAGCAACTCCCAAGGGACTAAAAGCCTACGAAAAACTGAGCAGAACTTATATCGATTCTGATTTTTCTTATCTTAATAATTTACTGAAAGTCAATTTTTTAGATTATTCTTCACTTCAAAATTTATTGGTCGGTAAAGTTTTCTTTCCTGTCAATGAAAAAGATTTTAACTTAACCAAAGAAGCCGAAGAATACATCCTAAAACCTAACAACACACAGAAAGTAAATATTGACGGAAAAACCAGCGAATACCTTACAGAATTTCGTTTTTCTAATGATCTGAACCTTACCAAAGTTTCTTTAAAAGACACAAAAACTGCGGATAATTTGGAATTATTCTATGATAATTGGGTAGATATTAACGGAGTAAAACTCCCTAAAAATGTTAAAATAGTTATAAAAAGTAAGAAAACTGACCAAATTTTAATAGAAAATACGAATTTTGACTTTTCTAGAATGGAAACCCCATATTCGGTTCCAAATAATTATAAAAAACGAGATTTCTGATGATATTAAGAAAAATAGTTATCATAACCGCAGTACTCGCTGCTAATCTTATTTCTGCGCAAAGAAGTAAGGAAGAACTTCAGCAGCAAAATGCCGAACTCAAACGGCAGATAGCGGCCATCAATTCTAACTTAGCGAAAGCAAAGAATGAAGCAAAACTATCTATTTTTTACTTAAATAATATTAATAGAAAAATAGCTCTTCGGGAGAAAGTATACCGCAATACACAGAAAGAAAAAAGATTCTTGGAAGACGAAATCTACCTTCGCCAGCTGGAAATTAATAAATACAACCGCGAACTAAAGGTTCTTAGGAAAGATTATGCCCAAGTTTTAGTGAACGCTTATAAAAATAAAGGCGTCCAAAATAAGGTTACTTTCATTCTTTCTTCTAAAAATTTAGGCGAAGCCCTCAGGCGGGTGCAATATCTAAAAAAATATGGTGAATATCAGGATAAGAAAGCTGCAGAAATTACCGATAAAGCCAATCAGATAAAAAAGACCATAGCCCTGAGAGAAAAATCTAAAAAAGATAAAGAAGTTCTCTTGGTAAGACAGGGAAGTGAGCTGGAAACCATTAATCAGGAGCGGAAAGAGAAAGAAATCTTATTAGAAGATTTCAAGAAGAATGAGGCTAAATTAGTAGCGGAACTTAAACAAAAACAAGCTGAATCCAAAAGATTAGAAGGCGAAATTAGAAAAATCATTGCCGAAGAAATCAGAATCGCAAAAGCGAAAGAAGAGGCTGAAAGAAAAGCCCGTGAAGAAAAATTAAGATTAGCAAGAATAGAAGCCGAGAAGGAAAAAGCACGGATAGAAGAGGCGAACAGAAAAGCCCGTGAAGAAGCCGAAAGAGCAAAAAGAAAAGCCGAAGAAGAAGAGCGAAAACTAACCGAAATTGCTAGAAAAAAAGCGGAAGAAGAAAGAAAAGCTATAGAAGCCAACAACGAAGCTAAAAGAATAGCCGCTGAAAAAGCAAGAATAGAAGCGGCCGAAAAAGCTAAAATAGCAGCAAGTAAAGCAGAAGCAGCCAGAGCAAATTCCGAGGCTGTAGCAAAGAAAACAGAATCGGAGAAGAAAGTTGTAGATGAAAAAGTGATGAGCACCTTTGGTCCTGGCAGTGCTACTGGAAACAGCTTCGTGGCCAACAGAGGCAAGATGTCTTTCCCTGTGAGCAAAGGGCAGGTTACCCATCTCTTTGGAAAAAGACCAGACCCTAGGTATAAAAATGTAATCGTTGAAAATAACGGAATTAAAATCGCTGTAGATGCAGGCACAAAAGCCCGAAGCGTTTTCGCGGGAGTAGTGGTGAATGTCCTTTCCAGCGGAGGAGCAAAAACGGTGATGGTAAAACACGGCGATTATTTCACGATTTATGGTAATTTGGTAAGCACCAATGTGTCTAAGAATCAGAATATAAGTGCTGGAGCGACTATCGGAGAAGTTGGTTTAGACTTTGATGGAACCCACACACTAGATTTTCAGATTTGGGAAAGAACAACTCCTGTAGATCCATTGGGCTGGATTAGCCGTTAATCTTTATGTTTATTGCAAAAGAATTAGTATTTTTGTTTCATTAAAAATTATATTATGAACAACTTAGCGCATATTCCTCTTTTTATGGGACTTGGAGTAAAAGAAATATTGGTCATCGCTGTTATTATCTTGCTTCTTTTTGGAGGAAAAAAAATTCCCGAACTGATGAAAGGAATTGGTTCTGGAATCAAAGAATTCAAAAAGTCTGTAAAAGACGATGATACCAAAGATAAAGAAGAAGACAAAAGTAACACAAAATAATTTTTTAGAAAAAATGAATCAAAACTCATTCTCTGAATTTACATGGGATATCTTTAATAAATCTATCAACGATTATCACATTAACGATAATGTAGATGCAAACGAGCCTAACAACTACGCTCAAGGCAGTTTGGAACAGATTTTGTATTCCAAAAACTGGATTGATACGGTTCAGTGGCATTTGGAAGACATTATCCGAGATGAAAATATAAATCCTGTAAAAGCATTAGAAATCAAACGAAGAATAGATGCTTCTAATCAGAAAAGAACTGATTTAGTGGAATTTATAGATGGCTGGTTTTTAAATAAATACAAAAACACCACTCCTAAACCTGGTGCTAAAATAAATACAGAAACACCTGCATGGGCTGTGGACAGGCTTTCTATTTTGGCGCTGAAGGTTTTCCATATGGAATTGGAAACACGCAGAGAGTCAGCGAGTGAGGAACACAAGAAAAAATGCCAAGACAAGTTGAATATCCTTTTAGAACAAAAAAAAGATTTGAGTTCGGCAATAGACCAGCTGCTCAAAGATATAGAAGAAGGAGAGGTTAAGATAAAAACTTACAAACAGATGAAAATGTATAATGATGAGTCCCTTAACCCTGTCCTTTACCAAAAAGGAAAATAATGAAGATTTTAGGAATTAGTTTTTGTTTGTTATTGGTATCCTGCAGCGTAGAAAAAGTAAGTGTATCTCCTGCAACAACTTTATTATCAGAGGTTTCATATGATACATTTGCGGATGCTGCCGATGGTATAGAAACCAAAATAGAATTCATAAATTACTCTTCGGAGATTAATAATGCTTTTCAAAACAGCTTAATTTCTTTTTCTAAAAAGGAAGTGAATGAAGAGGTTTCAGCATTGAAATTTACCATTTCTGAATACTTATATGCCGTAAAAGAGCATAATATGGTAGGGAAAGAAAAATCATTTTTCAATTACGAAAAATCTTATAAGAAACTTCAAAAACTAAAAAACAAATTAAACCCTGAAGAGCAGGATATACTCAATCGGTTTTTAGTAAAAATAAAAACAAATATCTCCTTGATAGAATCTTTAAAAGACACTC
>CAUQHD010000151.1:0-3530 GCA_963517805.1 uncultured Flavobacteriaceae bacterium
CTAGCCACACCTTCCGCTCTGAGTTCATTAGTTACAGTAAGGTCTAGCGCTACAGTTATTCTGCCCTCGCTGGTTACTGTCCATCCTGGGATATCTTTGGTCAAGATTTCCACATCATCGATGGTGATTTCATGTCCTGCGATGCTCATTTTCCCTTCTTTTTCAAGGGTTGCTATCTGCTCAGAACTCATTGCAGAAATTTCAGCTCCCACAGCCTTCATGTCTTTGCCCAGTTTAGCTCCCAGCACCTTAAAGTTAGGTTTGATTTGTTTCACAATCAGCGTAGAAGCCTCTTCAGCATTGATGAGCTGTAGTTCTTTTACATTTACTTCTTGTTTGATTAAATCTGCTACAGCTAAAATCTGGCTTTCAGTTTTCTTATCCAAAACAGGAATCATCACTTTTTGTAATGGCTGACGAACCTTGATATTTTCTTTCTTTCTTAATGAAAATACCATCGAAGTGATAGACTGCGCCAGATGAGTTTTCTCCACCAAATCTGCATCTATTCTGCTTTCGTCCGCTACTGGGAAGTCTGACAAATGCACACTTTCTGCCTTGTCTTTTCCTGTCACAGCATTTAGGTCCTGATACAGCCTGTCCATGAAGAACGGCGCTATCGGTGCGGAAAGTTTTGCCACGGTATCCAGACAAGTGTAAAGTGTCTGATAAGCAGAGATTTTGTCCTCTGTATAGTCGCCTTTCCAGAAACGGCGGCGGCAGAGTCTCACATACCAGTTAGACAAGTTATCATTCACGAAAGTATTGATGGCTCTTGCCACTTTCGTAGGTTCATAGTCTTTGTAGAAAGCCTTTACTTCCTTGATTAAGATATTTAATTCAGATAAAATCCATCGGTCAATCTCTAGTTTGTTCTGCACTTCTGCTTCTTCGTATTTAAAGCCGTCTACATTGGCATAAAGTGCAAAGAAAGAGTAAGTATTGTAAAGCGTTCCGAAGAATTTTCTACGAACTTCATCGATTCCTTCAATATCAAATTTCAGATTTTCCCACGGATTGGCATTAGAAATCATGTACCAGCGTGTAGCATCTGGGCCATATTTTGCCAAAGTTTCGAATGGGTCTACGGCATTACCCAGTCTTTTAGACATTTTTTGTCCGTTTTTGTCTAAAACTAATCCATTGGAAACCACATTTTTATAAGCCACAGAGTCAAAAACTGTTGTTGCAATCGCGTGAAGCGTGTAGAACCATCCACGCGTTTGGTCTACTCCCTCCGCTATGAAATCCGCAGGGTAAGCCTTGTTTTGGTCGATAAGCTCCTTATTCTCAAAAGGATAGTGCAGCTGAGCGTAAGGCATCGCACCAGAGTCAAACCAAACATCTATCAGGTCGCTTTCTCTCTTCATCGGTTTTCCGCTGTCAGACACCAAAACGATTTCATCCACAATGTTTTTGTGAAGGTCTATTTTAGCGTAGTTTTCATTAGACATATTACCGATTTCAAAGCCTTTGAACGGATTTTCAGCCATTAGACCAGCGGCTACGGATTTTTCTATTTCGTTGATTAGTTCTTCTACAGAACCTATGATTTTTTCCTCTTTCAAATCCTCTGTTCTCCAGATAGGAAGCGGAATTCCCCAGTATCTAGAGCGGGATAAGTTCCAGTCATTTACATTTTCCAGCCAGTTCGCGAAACGCCCTTCACCAGTAGCTTTTGGCTTCCAGTTGATGCCTTTGTTTAGTTCTACCAAACGATTTTTTACCTCAGTCATTTTCACAAACCAAGAGTCTAGCGGGTAGTACAGGACAGGCTTGTCCGTTCTCCAGCAATGAGGGTAGGAGTGGCTGTATTTTTCTACCTTAAAGGCTTTATTTTCAGTTTTTAAAAGAATAGCGAGTTCCACATCCCAAGATTTTTCAGGAGTGGTGCCGTTATCGTAATATTCGTTTTTAATATATTTTCCTGCGAAAAGTTCAGGAACATTTTCTCCTTTGATGAATTTTCCTTGTAGATCCACTAATGGCACAAGGTTGTCATTTTCATCTTTCACGAGCATCGGCGGTACGCCAGCTTCTTTCGCTACACGAGCATCATCCGCCCCGAAAGTCGGCGCTGTATGCACGATTCCTGTTCCATCCTCGGTAGTTACGAAATCTCCTGCGATTACACGGAATGCTTTTTCAGGGTTTTCTGCTGGAAGGAACCATGGAACGAGCTGCTCATAAGTAGTTTCCACCATATCAGAACCTTTGAATTCGGCTAAGATTTCGTAAGGGATTTTCTTCTTGCTGTCGTTATTATGATTGTTTTGGAACGAAGAAAATTCGGCTTCATCAGAAGTTTCAAAATATTTATTCCCAAATTGTTTATTTACCAATGCTTTAGCAAGAATAATATTGATAGGCTCAAAAGTATATTGATTAAATGTTTTAACCAAAACATAGTCAATGTCCGCACCCACAGTCAGCGCCGTGTTAGAAGGCAATGTCCATGGCGTAGTAGTCCAAGCAAGGATGCTCAGATTTTCAGTATTTGAGATTTTAGACTGA
This sequence comes from uncultured Flavobacteriaceae bacterium, assembly GCA_963517805.1. Lineage (GTDB taxonomy): Bacteria > Bacteroidota > Bacteroidia > Flavobacteriales > Weeksellaceae > JABCPE02. The sequence goes on from CAUQHD010000151.1 coordinate 2,515, forward strand.
AGCGCAGGGCTAAGGTTTTTTACCTTAAACTGAGCCACGATAGTCGTATCGCTCACATCGCGGTAAGTCCCTGGCTGATTGAGCTCATGGGAAGAAAGTCCCGTTCCCGCCTTTGGTGAATAGGGCTGGATGGTGTAGCCTTTGTAAAGCAATTTTTTATTGTAAAGCTGTTTCAGAAGCCACCAAACAGACTCCATATATTTCGGTTCGTAGGTGATGTATGGATTTTCCAAATCTACCCAGTAACCTATTTTTTTGGTAAGGTCATTCCAAATGTCTGTGTAGCGCATCACCGCATTACGGCAGGCTTGGTTGTATTCTTCTACAGAGATTTTTTTACCGATGTCTTCTTTGGTAATTCCAAGTTCTTTCTCCACGCCCAGTTCCACAGGAAGACCATGCGTGTCCCAGCCTGCTTTACGGAAAACCTGCTTACCATTTTGAGTTTGGAAACGACAGAAAATATCCTTGATAGTCCTTGCCATCACATGGTGAATACCCGGTAAGCCATTAGCAGAAGGCGGGCCTTCGTAGAATACGAATTCTGGGTGTCCTTCGCGGATTTCTACCGACTTGTGGAAAGTGTCATTATTATGCCAAAATGCTGCTATGTTTTCGGCAACATTTATCAAATCAAGGTTCTTATATTCGTTGAATTTAGCCATTTTCTTATCGTTTTTGTAAAAAATTTAGTTGCGAATATAATATTTTTCGGAGAAAAAAGATATAATTTTGCAATAATTTTTTTGTCTTACCATAAAAAACTTATACTTTTGCAACTATGGTAAAAAAAATACTCATTTCTGTATTATTCAGCATTTCAGTGATGGGATTTGCTCAAAAAAATCCATTGAAATACAAGATTGATTCTATCAATCAGAAAAAATGGGATTCTACCGCAGTCAATTTGGATAGTCTGAACACTCCCAAACTGGTAAAACTGAATATAAAAAAGAAGGATACCATTATCCTTAGAAATCAGGAAGATAAACAAGGAGAGCTTCCTGTGACGCCGT
>CAUQHD010000152.1:0-3526 GCA_963517805.1 uncultured Flavobacteriaceae bacterium
ATATTTCTAAAATAATGTTTTTAATGGAATTCATACAGATGCTAACATTCTCATTATCAATATTTTCATCATCATAAATTTTCAAAGTCTGAACACCTTTTCCTATTTCCGCAAAACTCCAAATGCCGCATTGCAGCTGATTGACATAAAACTTTTCGTTATGCAGCACCATATACGCATAAATACTCAACTGTAAAGCCTGTTTGCTGTCCGAACTGCTTATGAAATCTTCCAATTTTTCTTCTTTTGGTTTCACGGAAAGATTTTTAGCTTTTGCAGTTTTAAAATCTATCACCCGCACCACTCCATTTAGGCGGTCTATACGATCTATATAACCGACAAAGTTAATTTTTTCACCATTTTCATCCAGCAAAAACTCAGCATTAATACGATTTTCTAAACTCATGATTTCTAAAGAGTTACCAGCTTTAATTAAACCTAAATCATAATCTAAAATATGCTCTACCACCTTAGCAGCCATAGATTTATGAATATAATTCATTCCTCGTTCATAGAGCTCTGGCTGGTGTTTAAGTTCTGAAATTGCAGAATCAATAGCTTCATTTATTTTTGGTTTTAAATCTTCTATGTCACTCTCTTTTAAGATTTTACCTTGTAATTCTCCATACAACTCCTCCAAAGCATAATGCACCAAATTTCCATAGTTTCGCTGTGAAAGTTCCTCCTCTATTTCCTCTGTTTCTTTTGCTTTTAAGATGTTATTTAAATAAAAATCAATTGGATTATAGAGATAAGAAATCAAGTGTGATGCTGAAATCCTACTCTTCCATTCATTTAGTTTCTCTAAAACTTTTTCTGTTTTTTCTATGATTATCGGCTCCTGCAAAATTGGTTCAGAGGTATTTTCTATCACGATATGCTCTATTTTATGAGGGCTTTCCATTTCCATCTGAGTAATAAATCTACTTTTCTCACCTGTATTCACTCCTGAGCCTAAAGCATTGTATAACAGATAGATATTTTTAGTATTTTGCAGCAAACGGTAGAAATGATAGGCATAAATACTGTCATTTTCCAAGAAGGTATTCAGCCCAAAATTCCTTCTCACATCGAACGGAAGATAGGTATTTTGCGTATTCCCCAGCGGCAGTTTTCCTTCATTGACAGAAAGCAGGATAATATTTTCAAAATCCAAAAGACGAGTTTCTAAAAGCCCCATAAACTGCAGTCCCTCAAGTGGTTCACCCTGAAAATCCAAGTTTTCTGAATTGACAAGCTGATTCATCAAAACCTCCAGTGCATCTATAGAAATCTCAAAATCATAGTCTTTCATATGATTTTTTAGAATCTTAAATGTCGTTTCAAAAAGAGAAACATTTTCATATAAAATATCATCTATTTCTCTGAATTTCAACTGATAACAAAAACTCGCCAAATCCTCCAGCAGCTCAGAAGCCGTTCTTTTCTCAAAAAGCTGAAAATAAGAAAGCTCGCCCAAATGCTCCTGCATCATTTTTTTCGAAATATAAACGATGTTTTCGTCTTCGATTTTGGCCGTAAATTGGTCTATTATTTTTCGGTCTTCTTCATCCTTTGGAAATTCTTCCAAAACCGAAAAAACATCCATATAATAGTAGGATTTATCATTTTTTTCGAGCTGTTTTTGTAGGTAAAAAAGCTTCTTGACCGCCCCGCTGAAACCAAGATTTTTGATGGGAAACCCCATCGTGATATTCAGATTATCCACGAAACTCACCGCATCCAGACTCGGCAGAAGCAGATTTTCATCTAATAAAACAACCGCCGTTTTAGAATAATTTTCTTTTGGAATTTCTTGTAAAATTTCAGGCAGAATTTTGGTTTGGGCTACATTCCCTGCCACCTCATAAACCTTGATGTTTTTCTCCTCGCAAAAACTATTTTCTATCCACTGGAATTTTCGGTTTTCATTAAATTCCTTCCAATGCATATGCTTTCTCAGAAACTTTCCAGCCTCCTGTTTTAGGTCTTTTATGTAATATTCATCCACTTGGAAAAAGCATTCTGCTTTCCCTTTTTGGAGCAGTTCCCGAATCAGTTTTTCCTCCAAAGGCGTAAGTGCATTGAAACCACAAAAAACAAATTTTGTTTCCGTTTCCTCTGCGAAATCACTTATTTTCTCTCTCACCATTTCGTGAATTATCCCATCAGTCGCCCAGCCTTTGGCTTGGAGATTTTCCTTTAATTTAGGTAAAAAAACATTCATCTTTTTCCAAAAATTAAGGTTTCGTTTCCTCGCATTATCTCCATCTCCCAGCATTTCGCCCCAGTTTTTAATTCGCTCATCATCAAGCATATATTCCAAAACAGCTTTGTCCTCCTCGCTGAATTTGAGCATATCATCCCAGTCTTTCAGCAGAGTCGGAAACCATTTTAGGAAGTTTTCCAAAGTTTCTTCGGGATAAATTTTCTTATAAACATCATACCCAAAAAGCCACAGAGATATTCCCTGAATGTGCTGTTTTCCAGATATTTTCTTAATCAATTCATCCACAGTAAAAAACTCAGGCAAAAAACCTTCGTATTTCTGCTCTTTTAGGATTTGTTTCAAAAAAACCACGGGTCTTTTCCCTGGTAAAACGACTACAGTCTGGGATAAATCCGAAGTTTCTGATAATAATTCCGAAATAATTTTTGAGAGAAATTTCATATTCAATTATTTATATAAAAACAATAATTAAAAGCTATAACAAACTAACAATCAATTATTTATGAATTAAAATTCCCTTTTGATAAATACACCACTTTTTTGGTATCAAAAAATTCTTCTTTAAAATAATTTTTCAGCTGAAAAATCTCACAGCGAAGCCCTGCCAATTCCTCCGCTAAATCTCCTCCTTTGAGATAAAGCACGCCGTTGTGCTTTCCATTGAACTGCTCTTTTTCAAATTTTCCCTTCAGCCATCGCAAAAACTCAGGCATCTGGGTAACAGCCCTGCTCACTACAAAATGAAACTTTTCTTTCAGTTTTTCAGCTCTCCCATGCACTGCGGTCACATTTTTCAGCCTAAGTCCCTCAGAAACAGCTTCTACCACTTTTATTTTCTTACCGATGGAATCTATCAGCGTAAAACTTACCTCTGGAAAAAGGATAGCCAGCGGAATCCCAGGAAATCCGCCTCCTGTGCCGATATCCAGCACCTTTGTACCATCAGCGAAAGGCATTACTTTGGCAATTCCGAGCGAATGCAGAATGTGCTTTTCATAAAGCCCATCCATATCTTTTCGGGAAATGACATTTATTTTCTCGTTCCATTCGGTGTATAACTGTTCCAGTTTTTCAAACTGCTGTTTTTGTTCATCAGTGATTTCTGGAAAATATTTTAAAATAAGTGATACAGACATTTTTTAGAATTGATTTTTACAAAAATACATAAAAAACTTCGACAAAGCGATGCCTTGCCGAAGTTAATTTTATTTAGATAAAATTTATTTATTCAATAATTCTTTTATTCTTCTCATAGCCTCTATCAGCTGCTCTTCTGAAGCTGCGTAAGAGAAACGGATACAGTTTTTGTCTCCGAAA
>CAUQHD010000153.1:0-3472 GCA_963517805.1 uncultured Flavobacteriaceae bacterium
AAAGCAAAAAATAATGAAAATAGCATTTGATGCCAAAAGGTTTTTTCACAATACTTCAGGGCTTGGAAATTATTCTCGTGATTTGGTGAGGATTTTAGCGAAATATTCGCCAGAAGATGAGTTTGTCCTTTTAGCTGAAAAACAAAGCCAAAGAGGGAAGGATATTTTGTTCCTTCCTAATGTTTCCTATGCTTCCGTATCAAAGGGAATGCTCGCAAGACAGTTAAAAATGGGCGTAGATGCGCAGAATTTGGGAGCGAATATTTTCCATGGACTTTCGGGAGAACTTCCTCTAAAATGGAACGAAAAACCGATAAAAAAAATCGTAACCATACATGATTTGATTTTTGTGCGCTATCCAAAGTTGTATTCGTTTTTTGATAGAAAAATTCATTTTTGGAAGTTCAAAAAAGCCGCAGAAATGGCAGATTTGGTCATCGCAATATCAGAGCAGACCAAAAGGGATATCGTAGAATTTCTGAAAATTCCAGAAGAAAAAATCAGGGTGGTTTATCAGGGTTGTCATCAGGCTTTTAAGGAAAAATATTCCGATGAACAGCTGGAAGAAATAAAACAAAAATACGGTCTTCCAGAGAGATTCCTGCTAAATGTGGGGACGATAGAGGAGCGGAAAAATCTGCTTTCGGTGGTGAAAGCTCTGCAAGGTACTGATATTCCGCTGGTTGTGGTAGGAAAAAAAACAAAATATTTCCAGAAAATAGAGCAGGAACTTGCAGGGAATAAAGTAAAAGCATTGTTTTTGGAGAATGTTTCCATGCAGGAACTGGCGGGAATTTATCGTTTGGCGGAGATTTTTATTTATCCAAGTTTATTTGAAGGCTTTGGTATTCCTGTGATAGAGGCTTTGTTTTCGGATACGCCCGTCATTACGAGTAATACGAGCTGTCTTCCAGAGGCTGGGGGAGAGCATTCTCTGTATGTCAATCCGCTGGATGTGGAGGATATCAGATTTAAAATCAAACAGTTATGGGATAATTCCGAAGAATGCAGATTCCGAGCAGAAAAAGGACTTGCTTTTGCTCAGAAATTCACTGATGAGCAGATTTTTAGGGACTTGATGAAAGTTTATAAAGAACTGGGGAGTTAGAAATAAAAATATTAAAATTTAATTATGAATAAATCAATTTTTTTCAGACCTTTGCATACTTAATTTAATATTTTAAAATTTTATTAGCATTAATGAAAATAAAATACTCAGAGCTGATAGACCAGACTCTTTATTTTCCTCAGGAAGAGTTTGATTATGAGAGTGATAGCCTTCATTTTCATGGGATTAATCTAATGCATGTCGTTGAAAAATTCGGCACTCCGCTGAAAATAAGCTACTTACCCAAGATTTCACAAAATATTCAACGGGCTAAGAAGTGGTTTGCAGAGGCTATTGAAAAAAATAAATACAAAAAGGACTACAGGTACTGCTACTGCACGAAATCCAGCCATTTTTCGTTTGTGCTGGAAGAGGCTTTGAAAAATGATATCAGCATAGAAACTTCTTCTACTTTTGATGTTGATATTGTGAAAAAACTTTACGAAAAAGGGCGTGTAAATAAGGATATAGAGGTAATATGCAACGGATTTAAGACAGATGATTACCTTGAAAAAATATCCAATCTCATCAATGACGGCTTTGAGAATGTAACGCCAATTATTGATAATTATCGTGAACTGGACAAACTCACAGAAAGCATTGATACTACATTTAATATAGGAATTCGGATTGCTTCGGAGGAAGAGCCTAAGTTTGAGTTTTATACCTCAAGGTTAGGAATTGGGTATAAGGACATAATCCCATATTACAGCCAAAAAATAGCCGAACATCCTAATGCAAGATTGAAAATGCTTCATTTTTTCATCAATACAGGAATAAAAGATACGGCTTATTATTGGAATGAATTATTCAAATGCCTTAGAGTTTATGCTCGTTTGAAAAAAATTGCTCCGGAAGTAGATTCGCTCAATATAGGCGGTGGATTTCCCATAAAAACTTCTTTAAATTTCGACTATGACTATGAATATATGGTCAATGAAATTGTTTCTCAAATTAAAAAATTCTGCGAAGAGGAAGGTGTGGAAGAACCGAATATTTACACTGAATTTGGCTCATTTACGGTAGGAGAGAGCGGGGCTAATCTTTACCAGATTATTAGTCAGAAAAGACAGAACGACAGAGAAAAATGGGACATGATAGATAGTAGTTTTATGACTACTTTACCTGATACTTGGGCTATTTCCAGACATTTCATCATGCTGCCGCTGAACCGCTGGGAAGACTCTTACGAAAGGGTTTTCTTGGGAGGACTTACCTGTGATTCAGAGGATTACTATAATTCTGAACAACACACCAATGCTATTTATCTGCCCGTATTCAGTGATACAAAACCTCTTTATATCGGATTTTTCAATACAGGAGCTTATCAGGAAACCATCAGTGGTTTTGGAGGAGTGCATCATTGCTTAATTCCTCAGCCGAGACATATTTTGATTACCAAAAATGAAGATGGAGAATTTGAATACGAAATTTTCAGCGAAAAGCAAAAACCAGAAGATGTATTGAAGTTATTAGGCTATTGATATTCCTTATTTCTAATTTTTCATTTTTATGACAGGTTTTTCTAAAATAGCATTAACCGAGAGAATGCAAGAATAGGGCTGATTAATGAATAAAAAATCTACTATAAATCAATTGTTTATAGTAGATTTTGTTTTATGGTAATTGATTTAATTTATAGAAAACTTCATTTTGAAAAAGAAAATAGAAATTAAAATCAAATAAAAAATGTAGAAGTAAATATTTTTTCTCTACTTATAAATTATTAGCTTTTGTGTAAATCAAAAAATAAAAAAACAGAGTGTTTTATAGAAAATAGTTGCTTCTGTAGAAAGTTTAAAGATATAGGAGGCGATGTGTGTAACTAACCAAAAGTTGAAAAAGAGGATTATGGAACTCAATTTGGAAAAATTCAATAAACAGCAATTAGAAGAATATTACAGTTTTTTAGATTTAATAATCGAAAGATTTGGTCTTCAAGAAGGTGATGAAAGATTAGTTTTTAATGTGAATAAGGAAGGTCAAATTGTTTTTACAATCGGGCAGAGATATATATGGAATATAGAGCCTTGTGAAAATGCTAGTAAATTCTATACAATTTCTGAAGAACCAATAAGTAATAAATATTTGGATTTTGATGGAAAACCTACGGCTTTTTGGAATGGATTTAATAACATTTCAGAAGTCTTAAAACACCAGCAATCCATATTTAACGCGATTGAGAAAGAGCTTAATAGAGCCCAAATTTCGGGTTTTCTCAGGCATAACAAAGAAGAATTGGAGAAAATGGCTTTTGATGCTGATTTCCGAAAAGAAGTTTTAGACCAATTAAAAACAATAACAATCACTGATGAACCAATGAAAAATACTGATAAAACACCAGTTGTCCCATTAAATCAAATC
>CAUQHD010000154.1:0-3383 GCA_963517805.1 uncultured Flavobacteriaceae bacterium
TTTGTGTTTATCTTATTTTGGTGTAAGTATCCAAATCTTTATCATTTATTCCATCTGTGTTGGCATCACCAATAGGAGTTTCCAAGTGAAGATTGCTGCCGTCTAATAGAGATACGGTATATTCTTCTTCAGTACCATCAGAGGCTATTAGTTTTAGCACTTTGGTGGCTTCATTATAGGTGTATCTCAGGTTTTCTACCGCCTCTGGTGTGCAAGTTCCACCGACCATTTTGAAGTCCTGCCGAACAGCATAGAAGCCTTTTTTGAACTCTATGGTAGATTGCGAATCACAAGAGTTTGCAGGATGAGGGTTGAAAGAAGAACCATCAGCTCCGCTGATAAAATTTCCTCCTGTATATCTCCATGTCCCAAGAAGCGGGGAAACAGGCTCATCATCTCTTTTACATGCGGCTAAACTCAGTAAAGCAGCCACAGCGAATAAAAAGTTTTTCATAATGCTAAATTTAAAAATCTGTGGCAAAGATAAAGCTTACTCCCTTTAAAAACAAACCCGCCGAAAGAAATTTCTATCTTCAGCGGGTTGTTATTCATCATGTTTTATCTCACAGGGTTTTGAACAATATTAGGATTGTTGCTCACCTCACTCTGCGGAATCTGGAAACGGTATTGGTTATAATCAGTAGAATAACTAATGTTAAATTTCCCAAAAGTATGGTTAGAACCTGGATAATTTCTCACCAAATCCACTCCAAGGCGTTTCATATCAAACCAAGCGTAGCCTTCGCCCCAGAGTTCTATTCTCTTTTGCAGGATGATTTCATCTATGAGGCTCTGTCCAGAATTCGTCGAAAGTGTATATCCGGTATCTCTCACAGAAGTAATATCATAGAGCACTTGTCTTGCCTGAACTGTCTGCCCAAGTCTCGCCAAAGCCTCCGCTTCTATATAGTAAAGCGAAGCCGCTCTGATGTAGATATAGTCCCCCTCAAAGAAAGTCAAATCCTTAAACTTCCTGCTCACATACGGCGGATGGTTTTTGGTCTTTCCGTTAAAGGTATAGTTGGATGCCGTAGCCCCGTTGAACACTTGTTTTCTGTAATCGGTGCTTGGGATTTGGTCGTACAATCTTTTATCAATGATTTTATAAATCCCTGCTGCTCCTGCATAGCCTTCGTTCATGCTGTCATACATAGAGAAGAACGAAGCGTAGTGATTACCGATGTTTTTGGTTTGTAAAGAATTATCAAATCCCCAGATAATCTCTGGATTGGTTTTTAGAGAAAATCCTGCGCCTGTGTAGTCCGCCTGAGACATCAGCGTTTTGCCTGTTCGGGCTTCATTAGCATAGGCTGCCGCTCTGGTATAATCTCCAGTTTCAAGGTAAATATCCGCCGCGATGGCTTTGGCTGCCCTTTGGTCTATCTGTGCGATATTTTGCTGAGTGAAACCATTCAGCGCTGTGATGGCGTTTTCTATATCGCTGGTTATTTGGTTATAAACTTCGTGCACAGTGGCTCTTGCTCTTGGTGTTTCTGGGCTGGATGCCGTAGTTACCAGCGGCACACCCAGTTCATTCTGATGACCAACATAAGTAAGCGCATAGAACCTCACCAAATTAAAATAACTATACGCACGAAGCGCCAAAAGCTGACCATAGATGTGTCGGTTTTCATTATTTACACCTATGGCTTCTATCTTCTCTATCAGACGATTGATATCAAAAATTTTAGAATAAAATGTATTCCAAACGATTTCGTTGGTAAAGTTGTCGCTTTGTCTCGCTTCGTAGTTGTAATATCTCCCAAGGTGCTGCTGTTTCGCCTGAATAAGGTCATTGGAAAGCAAATCAACCCCTGCTTTTATGGACATTATCCCAAAATCTGTGTGAGTGGTAGTTCCACCCGAACCATGATTTCTAAATCCGAGATAAATCCCATTGAGATACTTGTCCAGAGATGCTGCATCATCAGGAATCTGCTCCTCTGAAATCAGTTTCGCGGATTCTGTTTCTAATTCTCTATTGCAGCTCAAAAGTGATAGAGCAACGAATGCTCCTGCTAATATTTTATTGATTTTCATAACTTTTTTTAAAATTAAAATTTAAGATTAAGACCTAATGAAACACTTGACAACAGATTATATCCGTATGTCTCCGAAACTCCAGAAATAGACAACCTTGGGTCGTAGCCTCTTCTCTTTGAAAGTAAGAAAAGATTGTTTCCTGTTACATAAATATTGGCATCTCGGATTCCATAGTTTTCAAGGAAATTCTGCGGTATGCCCACACTCAGCGTCAAATCCTGAAGACTTAAATAATCTGATTTCACTAAGAATAGCGTAGAATTGGCATTTTGGTTAGAATTAGAAATATCTATTCTTGGCAGAGATGCTGTAGGATTTTCTGGCGTCCATGTGTTATGAACATCTCTATGGTAGTTAGACGCATAGTTGTCCGAATGCAGGAGCGATCTGTAGTTTTGGTCATAGCCCCAGCCGCCCAGCTGATACGCAAAATTAGCCGATAGAGTAATGTTTTTAAATCTTATCTGAGTTCCAAAACCACCATAAACCTTTGGTATAGCAGATTTTCCTGTTTGATAAAGCGTTGCTTCAGCATAGCTGTTTGTAACTTGTTTAACGGCATTTCCATGCGCATCCACGCCATCTTTATACCAAAGTGCATCTCCATTCAGAGGATTCACCCCAGCAAATTCTTTCAGATAGTAAGCATAACGGTCACTGCCCTCTTTTAATAGGAAAAGCCCGTCTGTTATCCCATTTTCTCTCTGTGCATCAGGGAGTTTGGTAATTTTATTTTTGTAATGAGTAAGGTTGGCGTATAGATTCCAAGTGAAATCCGATGTTTTAACTACATCTCCGCTGATGCTTACCTGAACCCCTCTATTTCTCATGTTTCCTATGTTTTCTAACCTAGGATAATACCCCACATTAGAGAAAGGAAGCGCCGCACGATAAATCATATCGGAAACTTTTCTCTCAAAATATTCAGCATTGATAGACAATCTTCTGTTGAACAAAGCGGTTTCAAAGCCAGCATTTAGGTTTTGGGAGTTTTCCCATCTCAGCTTATTATTTCCGAGATATTCCGTAGTAACCACAGGCGTATCATCTCCGAAGTTTCTAATTTTATATAAATTTTTGTAAGCATAATAGATTCTGTCCGTAGTGTCTGGGAAGTAGAAAATATCATTCCCCTGCTGTCCATAGGAAGCCTTCACTTTCAGGGCATTAACAATCTCTGAATCCTTTAAGAAATCTTCTTTTGAAATGTCCCATGCTGCCCCAAGTCCATAGAAAGTCCCCCATCTGTTTTCTTTGGAAAATACTGATGAACCATCTCTCCTAAGGCTGGCATTGAAGAAATATTTGTTTTTATAATTATACAAAACTCGGGAGAAAAA
>CAUQHD010000155.1:0-3206 GCA_963517805.1 uncultured Flavobacteriaceae bacterium
GTTTTCCATTCTAAAAAATGCGAATGCGGACAGCAGCTTTCCTCTGCAATGCAGTATATTCAAAAACATGGCGGAGTGATTGTCTATCTACGGCAAGAGGGCAGAAATATCGGTATTATCAACAAACTGAAAGCCTACGCTCTACAAGAAAAAGGCTTAGACACTGTGGAGGCGAATCTAGAACTGGGACTTCCTGCTGATGATAGGAATTTCAGTGTGGCGGTTGATATTTTAGAAATACTCGGGATAAAGGAAATCAACCTCATCACCAACAACCCTGATAAAATCAGCTTCGTAGAAAACAGCAAAATAAAACTGCACTCACGCATTCCATTGGAAATAAAACCTAACGAAGAAAACCGAGATTATCTAAAAACCAAAAAAGATTTTTTCGGGCATTTCATTTCTGGAGAATAAACTAAAAACCCTTCCAAGAAAATCTTGCAAGGGTTTGGGTTTATTTTGCTTTATATTTACTATAAAAAAGTAGTATCAAAGGAAAAAGGCAGTAAATCCTTTATGGAGTTTATTTTTATAATCTTCTCTCCACTGATGCTTGCGATGTAGATTTCTATATTTTGCGCTTGTTTTACTTCATATTCTACTATACTCTGTCTGCATGAACCACACGGAGGAACAATCCTATCTAAGTCTGTATTTACCTCCAAACCACCGATAACGAACATCTTTTCTATTTTTTGGTTAGGGAAATTGGCACCCAGCCAAAAAATCACGCTTCTCTCTGCACACAGCCCAGATGGATAAGCAGCGTTCTCCTGATTGCTTCCTGTGTAAATTTCGCCATTTTCTAGCAAAACGGAACAACCTACCAGAAATTTGGAATAAGGTGCATATGCCTTTAATCTAGAGCTTTTCGCCTCCTCAAAAAGTTTTTTTTCTATTTTCGAGAGTGTATCTATGTTTAGAATTTCGTATTCTATTTCTAATTTACTTTTCATAAGACCAGTAGTTAAAAATTTGTTGATATAAGGACAAAAAAGAGGCTTTTGTAAAAAACCTCTTTTATTATTCTTAGTTATTTACCACTATTTGCTGTGTTATAAACTTCTATTCTGTAATCCTCAATATCCGCGCTGTTCTGCAGACTTCTCATAAATGCCTGCGGAAAAATCCCAGCATTCTGCTGAACAAGTGCTTGAGTAATTTCTTTAACACTGCCAGGCTGTTTATTTACATTCACTCCTTTGTTGATGACTACATAAACTCCGGAATTCCCTTGGACAGGCTGTGACACCTTATTTTTACCAGCTCCGAAAGCTGCTCCTGCCACCTTAGGTTCTATAGCTCCTCCGATTACAGGATTCAGCAGATTGATTTGTCCTGATTCTTTGCTCACACCAAATAAATTAGCAATCGCGCCTAAATCTTGAGTTTTTACAGCAGATATTTTTTTGATGATTTCTTTAGCCAAAAGCTGATTTTTTACAATCGGTTCTATCTGCTCTCTTACGGTTTCTGGGTCTGCAAGACCTTCAGAGTATTTCTCATTGAAATAGACTACAATTCTATCTCCACCTGCTGTGGTGAACATCTCTGTGTCTCCTTTCTTTCTTTTTGAATCAAAAGCCCATCTTATGACTTCTTCATCTTTATCTGTTCCACCACCTTGTAAGATTCCTTGGAATCTTTGCACCATTTTAGGATTGTGGTAGTTATAGCTTCCTTTCTTTGCTAAATTGGCAAATTCATTAAAACTCTTGCCTTGCACCTGCTGTGCAAAAGTAGTAGACTGGGCATGAGCTTTATTGACTGTCGCATCAGAGGGTTTTATTTCCTTTGTCAGATTAGCGATTTTATAAGTAACAGCTCCCACTCCCAGCTTTTTATCCGTTACATTGATGATGTGATAGCCGTACTGTGATTCTACCAAGCCTACAGCTCCTTTAGGATTGTTTTCTATATAACTTTGGAAAGTAGGGACAAACTGCGCTCTCCCTGAAACTACCCAGCCCAAATCTCCTCCATTTTGAGAAGAGCCGTCTGCAGATAGTTTTAGATATTCCTCGAATTTCGCTGGGTTGGCTTTTACTTCTGCGGTTATCTTTTCTGCCAATTCTTTTGCTTGTTCTTTGGTTCTTTTAGCAGCTTCTCCCTGTGCTGTCTGAAGCCCTTGGTAAGAAATCAAAATATGTCTGGAACGGATAGAATCTGTTGTTTTTTTGCCTAAAAGTTTGGAAACCACATAGTAGTTTTGCTCTTTGTAAGGCCCAAAAGTCTGTCCTATAGCTGCTCCTGCCACCTGATTTCGTATGCCTTCTGGAAGCTGTCCTGCTTCGAAATAATTAGGATTGAAGCCAGTTTCGGAATGGGCAAGGACAAACAAACTATCATTTTTATTGTTCTTAAAGCTTTCTATACCACTTCCGGTTTCTACACCATCTTGGTATAATTTGTTGATTTCCGCTAAAGCAGCCGCATCATCCTCTGCTGAAGGTTGTGAGAGGAAATAAACAATCCCTAAATTTCTGCTCTCTGGCGCTTTGAACATGGTAGGGTGCTTCTTGATATAGTCAGCTAAATCCGGCGTTGTTACTTTTACAGGATTTTTCTGTGCAAAGGTGGTGTAATCTACCTTTACATAGTCTATATCAGCTACCTCATCTCTTTGCTTCATGATGGTTTCAGCCTCTTTTTTATTAGAGGTAATTCCAGCAGTGATATTGCCAAAAACCTGCCTTGCCATCATTCTGTATTCTATTTCTTTTCTTGCTCTCAGCCAGGCATTGTACTGTTCTATCATACTGCCATCTGTCCGAGCTTTTTCTATTTCTTTTTTGAACTCCTGAACATTAAACTCCGGATTTTGTGCAAAAAGAGGGTCGTAAGGCAGCTGGCTCCAGAAATAGTCTTCTGTAAGTTTCAAACCTAATTTTTCAAACTCTTGTTTGATGAGTTTTGCCTGAACCAAATTCTGCCAAGCCTGCTCCTCTAAGCCGGTAGTAGGGCGTCCCTGTTGTTCTGCCTGGCTCTGGAGCATCAGTAGAGCATCGCTGTATTCCTCTCTGGTGATTACTTCCCCGTTTACTTTTCCTAAAATGTTTGGGTCTTTACCAAAAATCTTGTTCAAACTATCTGGGTTGATGAGGAACGCCAAAAGAGCGATTACGACAACTCCCATCAGCACCCAAGGTTTTTTTCGTATTTGTCCTATAACTGACATCTTTATTAATCTTATTTAAGTTAAT
>CAUQHD010000156.1:0-3069 GCA_963517805.1 uncultured Flavobacteriaceae bacterium
GTGGTGGTTCAGCCGAAGACAATGAGAGAAATGGGAACTATATGTTTTGAGATTGGTAATCAACACATTCCTATTTTCATTGAGAATGATGAGATTATCATCCCTTATGAAGATCCTATTTTTAATTTGCTGAAAAAAGGCGGATATGAGCCGTTCAAAGCACAAAGAATTTTTGAAGATATGCTGAAAGCATCATCTGACCACGAAGCTCCTGCAAAGGATCACAAGATAGACACTGACCAGCTTTTTTCAAAAGTATTTCCAAAATAAATAAAAAGACTAAATTATAATAGATAAAAAACAGAAATAAAATGAAGGTAAATTCACTAATAAGTCTATTACACATTGCGGACCCGACTTTGCCGATTGGGGGATACTCTCACTCAAATGGTTTGGAAACCTATGTGCAGAAAGGACTTGTAAACAGTACGGAGACGGCGGCTTTATTTCTTAATAATATGCTGTCCAGCAGTATATTACATAATGATGCGGCTTATGTGAGATTAGCTTATGAAGCTATGAAAGAAAAAGACAGCTACGAAAGAATAGTTGTTTTGGATGAGGAATGTAGTGCAATGAAGAGTCCAAGAGAAATTCGTGAGGCGAGCCACAAATTGGGAACGAGATTGCTGAAAATCTTCATAGAAGAAGGACAAAAGTGCGATTTCTTGACAAAATTTGGGGATTATGTAACTAAAAATATCAGCGTGGGGAACTATCCTGTGGTATATGGTGCATTGTGCTATTTGATGGAGATTCCTTTGGAAGAGGCGATTACAGCATTTTATTTCTCTACGGCTACGGGTATGGTGACTAACGCGGTTAAGTTGGTTCCTCTTGGTCAGCTTGAAGGACAGAAAATTCTTTTTGAAGTGAAAAGAAATATTCCTTCTTGGGTAGAAAAAACCATGAATTTGGAAGAAGATAAAATAGGTCTTTCTAATGTAGGATTTGATTTGAGATCTATGCAGCACGAGAGATTGTATTCAAGATTGTATATGAGTTAAGGATTAAAAATATTGAAGTATAACAAAAAATTATAACAAAATGGCAAATAGAAAATATATTAAAATTGGTGTAGCAGGTCCTGTAGGTGCTGGAAAAACTGCTTTGATAGAGGTTTTATCAAGAAAAATGATGGATGATTATTATGTTTGTGTAATCACCAATGATGTTTATACTAACGAGGACGAAAAATTCCTTCAAAAAAACAGTAAATTACCAAAAGATAGAATTGCAGGGGTAGAAACAGGAGGATGTCCTCACACAGCGATTAGAGAGGATGCGAGTATGAACCTAGAGGCAGTGGATGAAATGGCTGCTAAACACCCAGACATGGAAATTCTTTTTGTGGAGAGTGGTGGTGATAACCTTTCTGCTACATTTAGCCCAGAATTGGCTGATTTGACAATATTCGTAATCGATGTGGCGGCTGGTGAAAAAATCCCAAGAAAAGGAGGGCCTGGTATCACAAGATCTGACTTGTTGATGATTAACAAATTTGACTTAGCTCCATTAGTAGGTGCAGATTTAGCAGTAATGGAAAGCGATGCGAAGAGAATGAGACAAGGGCGTCCATTTGTATTCACAAACTTGAAAACAGAAGAAGGAGTAGATGCTGTTATCGGATGGATTAAGAAGTATGCTCTTTTAGAAGATATTGAAGAACCTGCAATTATCAGATAATTATGAACGGAATAATAGGGGAATACACCAGTAAGATGAGCCTAAGGACTGAGATCCGAGATGGGTTTCATCACTTGGCGGAAATGTTTTATACCAATCCGTTTGGATTGATGAGATTTGATAAGAGAAGTGCTCATGACCCTTGGTTGAGATACATGATAAGAAGCTCCACTCCTGGGATTATGGCGGGAGATTTCTATGAAATGTCTTTTAGAGTAGCAAAAGGGACTAATTTAGGTCTTGAAACTCAGGCTTATTCTAGAATTCACTCTATGAAACCAGGTGGGTTTGCCAAGCAGACAACTACCATAGATGTGGAGGAAGATGCTATGCTTCAGTATATTCCGCATCCTACTTCACCACACAAGGACTCTGTTTATGAAGCGATAAACACTATCAATATTGCTAAAACATCTAGAGTAATCTGGGGAGAGGTAATTACTTGTGGAAGAAAACTTTACGGAGAAGGAGAAATTTTTGAATTTAAAGAATTTAAAAACTATACGAGAATATTCCTTGATGGTCATCTTATCTTCAAAGATAGATTGTATATGAAGCCAAGTGAAATGGATTTGACTACAATGGGGCAGTGGGAGGATTTCACTCACCAAGCTACTATCTTTATCTATGACCAGCAGCTGGAAGAAGACCATCTTTTAGAACTTTTAGAAAAAGCACTAAAAGATGACGAAGGCGTAGAGTATGGTATCACAACTACTGTAGGAGGTGGTATTGTGATAAGAATCGTAGGGCATGGCGGAGAGCAGCTCTATAACATCGCTAAGCGATTCGAATACAGTATTTTAGATGAAATCATAGAGCCAATTTAAATAATAAAAACTCTCAAATTTTGGGAGTTTTTTTATTTTGACAAATAACTTGTTATCTTTGCTAAGTAACAACTAATCATCGTTAAAAAATGGATAAAATATTAGACAATGTCTTTTTTAATTCGTATCATCGGGAGATAGTGGCAACTGCTGTGGTGCTGCTTTTTTCTTTGTTTATTAGGTTTGTGATTTCTACTTTGGCAGGGAGATTTGGGAAGAAATCAGGGTTTTCAAAGCCGAGAATCAGACTGGTTCTGAAATACATAGATTTTTTGATAAGTATTTTTATAATCCTGACCTTGGTTCCAGTCTGGGGAGTGGAGCGAAAACAGGCGTTTCTAGTGATTTCTTCTATTTTTACTGTGATAGGCGTGGCGATGTTTGCCCAGTGGTCTATTTTAAGCAATATCACAGCAGGGATTATTATTTTCTTTTCATTTCCGTTTAGAATAGGAGACAAAATAAAAATTCTAGACAAAGATGTCCCGATAGAAGCCGAAATAATAGATATAAGGCTGCTATATACACTCCTAAAAACTGATAGTGGAGAGCG
>CAUQHD010000157.1:0-2986 GCA_963517805.1 uncultured Flavobacteriaceae bacterium
AAGAAAGACCGCCGAGATATGGACGATTTTATGGAAACAGAAAACCATGAAGCAGATGATGATACGGATTGGGAAGATTTTTTTAGAGAAGAAACTGAAATTTAAATCAAAATAATTATTAAAATGATACAATATTTAGATAATATCAAACACAAAGACTCTCAGAATTTTTTCTTAATTGCGGGGCCTTGTGCTATTGAAAGTGAAGATATGGCGATGTTTATTGCCGAAAAAATCGTAAAACTTTCAGATAAATACCAGATTCCATATATTTTCAAAGGCAGTTTCAAAAAGGCCAATCGCTCTCGTATAGACTCTTTTACGGGAATTGGCGATGAAAAAGCATTGCAGATATTGAAAAAAGTAGGAGAGGAGTTTAATATTCCCACAACTACCGATATCCACGAAAATGAACATGCTGCACTTGCTGCTCAATATGTGGATGTTTTGCAGATTCCTGCGTTTTTGGTGAGACAGACAGATTTGCTTGTAGCAGCCGCAAATACAGGTAAATGTGTAACCTTGAAAAAAGGTCAGTTTCTTTCGCCGGAAGCTATGCAGTTTGCTGTGCAGAAAGTCCATGACTCAGGAAATGAAAAAACAGCAATTATAGAGCGTGGAAACACATTTGGCTATACTGATTTGGTGGTGGATTTCAGAGGAATTCCTGTAATGAAGCAGTATGCTCCTGTAATTCTGGATGTTACGCATTCCTTGCAGCAGCCCAACCAAAATACAGGCGTTACAGGCGGCCGCCCGCAGCTCATAGAAACAATCGCAAAGGCTGGTATAGCAGTAGGAGCAGATGGTATTTTTATAGAAACTCATCCTAACCCAAAGGAAGCCAAATCGGATGGAGCGAATATGCTTCCGCTTGACCAATTGGATGACTTATTAGGAAAATTAACAAGAATTCGTGAGGCGATTTTATAAATAAAAATAATTTTTAATGCTTGGATTTGATGATTTCAGCCTTCCCAAACCTTTATTGGCAGCATTAGAAAAGTTAAATATTTCTAAGCCTACACCGATTCAGGTAAAGACTTTTTCGCCAGTTTTGTCGGGCAGGGATATTATGGGAATTGCCCAGACAGGAACAGGGAAAACGCTGGCCTATCTTCTGCCGATACTGAAAGATTACAAATATTCTTCTTCCAATCAGCCTAAAATTTTAATTTTAGTGCCTACTCGTGAGCTTGTAACGCAGGTAGTGGAGGTTCTTTGTTCATTGACAGAAGATATAAATGTAAGAGTATTAGGAGTTTATGGCGGAGTTAATATCAACACTCAGAAAAATTTGGTTTATGAAGGTGTGGATATTTTGGTGGGAACTCCTGGCCGAGTAATGGATTTGGCAATTGATAATGTTTTGCAGTTCAGGGATTTAAAAAAGTTAGTCATTGATGAATTTGATGAAATGCTTAGTTTAGGATTTAAGCCTCAGCTTACAAGTATCTTCACGATGATGAGCAATAAAAGGCAGAATATTCTTTTTTCTGCTACAATGACCGATGAGGTTGATGAAATGCTGAACGAATATTTCAAAAATCCTTTGGAAATTTCATTAGCAAAATCGGGGACACCATTAGAAAAGATAAGCCAGTCGGCGGTTTCTGTGGTAAATTTTAATACAAAACTAAATCTGCTTATTCATCTTTTACAAAATGATGATTATGAGAAAGTTCTGATTTTTGCAAATAATAAGAAACATGCAGATTTAATTTTTGAGAAATTAGAAGAAGTTTTTCCTGATAGTTTTGGAGTGATTCATTCCAATAAATCGCAGAATTTCAGGCTGAGAACATTGGCTGATTTTACAGAAAACAGGTTTCGTGGGATAGTTACCACGGATATTATGGCTCGTGGTCTGGATATTCCAAAAGTATCTCATGTTTTTAATTTTGAAATTCCTGAAATTCCGGAGCAGTATGTGCATAGAATAGGGCGTACAGGACGGGCAGAACAGAAAGGAATAGCGATAAGTTTCTTTACGCCTAAGGAAGAAACATTGCTTTTGGATATTGAAATAATGATGGATAAAGAAATCCAAAAACAAGAATTTCCAGAAGATGTGGCGGTTTCTAATGTGAAAATAGCTTCTGAAAAGGAATTTATAAAAATGAAGAATCCTCATACTGTTAAACTTCCGCAGGGAGGAGAGGCTTTTCACGAGAAAAAGGATAAAAATAAGAAAATAAACCTCGGTGGCCCCAGCAAAAGAAAACCGCCTAAGAAGTATGGAGCGAATAGGAATCAACTGAAACAAAAAGCAAAAAAGAAGAAAAAATAAACTACTGAATTTGTTTTATTTGGGTTAAAATTTCTTCTGCAATCTCTCTAGCGGATAGGTTGTCCGTATTTATCGTAATTTTGGCTTGATTATAAAAAGGATTTCTTTCAAAAAGATGTTTGGCAATAAATTCTGGCAGGTCTTCATTAGAAATATTTTGAATCAAAGGGCGTTTGTCTTTTTCCGATGAAAGTCTTTGTGCTAGGGTTTTCACATTTGTTTTTAAAAATACACTGATGGTTTTTTCATTGATGCTGTCTATATTGTTATAATAACACGGAGTTCCGCCTCCAAGGCTTAAAATAATGTTTTTTTCGGTGGAAAGAATTTTTTCTAAAACCTCTTTTTCTGTTTTTCGGAAGAAAATTTCTCCCTTTTCTTTAAATATTTCGGTAATGGAGCGGTTGTTTTGTTTAGAAATTTCAGTATCTAAGTCAAAAATTTTAAAATTATTTAAAATACTTAATTCTTTGGAAACAAGAGTTTTACCGCTTCCCATGTATCCCATTAGGCTTATTATCATCATGAAATTTTCAACAAATTTGATAAAAATTTTTGAGATTTAAAAAAAATCACTATCTTTGCACCACTGAAAAATTATTAACGAAGTATAGTTAATAAAGACCTGGTAGCTCAGCTGGTAGAGCAATACACTTTTAATGTATGGGTCCTGGGTTCGAATCCCAGCCAGGTCAC
>CAUQHD010000158.1:0-2964 GCA_963517805.1 uncultured Flavobacteriaceae bacterium
GAGTTAGAATCCGTTTTAGTGAAAATATCATTCTCTATTTTTTCCATTTTTTCCAAAAGATTGATATTTTCTTTTCTATAAGATTTCAAAATGCCAGAACCCAGCTCCAAAGCTATCCGATAGGGATTAGCAGCCTGAAAAGTCCCATTTTTCAGTTCTTCCGAGAGTTTTTTAATTCGCTTATTATCAACTCTATGAATCGTCAAAATAAGATTTTCTTTAATGAAAATCCCAACTTTTGTACTAATATCGTTAATAGAATTCAAAAACTTGTTGCCTGGTTCAGAACTCGTTCTCGCTAGAATAAATTTAATTTCGTCCAAATCTTCTGCTTTGGGAAGATGATTGGCATTAATACAATCTTCTAGGTGTAATATATTGATTTTGTATTGTTTAGATATTTCTGAAATATTTTCATATTTCATATCCTGAATGTCAATCCATTCAAAAACATCATTTTTATAAAGTGATTTAACTATCATAATATCAAATCTTTATCATTTCTGTAATCTCCACATCATAACCGCTTACTATTGGTTTTTGATCTGTATTTTGAGATAAAATTTTTATTTTATGAATTCCTAACTCCTTGATAATCTGAATTCCTATTCCATAATCTTTAAAATTCTGAGCACTTTTCACCTCTGTATTCTCCTGATTATTGATGAACTGCTGAAGTTTTCGCAGCGTATTCTCCGTAGTGGAAACATTATTGATAAAAACTATCACTCCTCTGCCCTCTTCGTTTATTTTAGCGGTTATTTTCTCCAATAAAGACTTCTCTCCATTAGCCAAAATACTCAGCACATCGAAGTAAGACCCAGAAGACTGCACCCGCACGAGAACCTCATCATTTACCGACCAGCTTCCTTTGGACAAAGCAAAATGCACCTGCTCTGTGTATTTCTCCTTAAAGGCATAAAATCTGAAATCTCCATAAAAAGTTTTCACTTCTCTTTCTTCGATTTTATCTATCAAATCTCCATTTTTCAGGCGGTATTCTATCAAATCCTCTATGGAAACTACTTTTAGGTTTTGCTTTTGGGCAAGTTCTGCCAACTGTGGAAGCCTTGCCATCGTTCCATCTTCGTTCATAATTTCGCAGATTACTCCGCCCTCTTTCAGCCCAGCGAGTCTGGTCAAATCTATCGCTGCCTCAGTGTGTCCTGCGCGTTTCAGCACTCCGCCTTCTTTTGCTCTGAGAGGGAAAATATGCCCAGGGCGCATGAAATCAGTAGGTTTGCTCTTTTCGTCCATTAAAGCTAAAATAGTTCTTGCCCTGTCATTGGCAGAAATCCCTGTAGATACGCCATCTCCCAGCAAATCCACTGATACCGTAAAGGCTGTTTCTTTTGGGTCGGTACTGCGGGAAACCATCGCCTCCAAGCCCAGTTCATCACACCTGCTTTCGGGAAGCGGCGTACAGATAAGCCCACGCCCATGGATGGTCATAAAATTGATAATCTCTGGCGTAGTCAGTTCTGCTGCAGAGAGGAAATCGCCCTCGTTCTCGCGGTTTTCATCGTCTACTACGATGATGATTTTACCGTTTTTAAGGTCTTCTATGGCTTCTGAAATTGTATTTAATGTGATATTTTTCATGTCAATTTTATTTCTACAAAGATAATTATTAACATCAGATTTTCTAAAGTTTTTTAATATCTATCTCCGTATATATTCTTTGCTTTTAGTGTATATTTTTTGACAAAGTCCGTTTTACTTTCTGTGTAGGCATCTCTATTATACTCAAATTTTTTCCAAAGGAGAAGTTTCATTTTTTCATATTCTTTTGCTACATCTTGATTTTCAATAAGATAATCCCTAAAATAAAGTTCATCATTATCGCCTCTCAATCTTATATGCAAATGGAATACCTTTTCCGCAAAACCATTTATGGTGTATCCTTTGTTATACACCATTTTATCTTTATCACGAGACATACAGAGATATTGGTTTTTGTCCAAAATATCAGAAATATTTTTCAGACTATTTTTATCATCGCATTCTATAAGGATGTCAATAATTGGTTTTGCCCAAATGGAAGGAACCGCTGTGCTTCCTATATGTCTAATAGTAACTCCCTCATTTATAATAGTTTCCAAATATTGTTTTTCTTCCTGAAACCATTTTTCCCATAAAGTATTGTGCGGGACTAATTTGATTGGGAACAGCTGCCACAGCTCTTCAAGCGGCATTTTTAATAATTCTCTATTGTTCAAAAAATTTAATCTAAATATTGACACAAATATAATCAAAATAACCTTATCTTTGGGCTGATGAATCCATATGAACTTTTTATAAAACCTTACGAGGAATATACTTTTTTCCAGATTTTCTTAGAAGCTGTGGCTGCTTTTTTCGGTCTGCTGAGTGTTTTTTTCTCCGTGAAAAGGAATATCTGGGTCTATCCCACAGGCATCATCAGCACTACGATTTATGTTTATATTCTCTTTAATTTTGGGCTTTTGGGCGATATGCTTATCAATGTTTATTACAGCATTATGAGCATCTACGGCTGGATTTCTTGGAACAAAAGCACAGAAAACCAAATCATCAGCGTAGATTTTGCCAAGAAAAAAGACTGGCTGGTGGGACTAAATCTGTTTGCGATGAGTTTTGTGGCAGTTTGTGGAGTTTATTATTTTAAACCTTTTATAGACAATCATTTCTCTATGAACGGCGTAAGTCTTGGTTTTCAGCTGCTTGACTGGGCAAACTGGCTGGATATTTTCACTACTTCACTGTTTCTCATCGGGATGTGGTTCATGGCAAAACGAAAGGTGGAAAACTGGCTTTTCTGGATTGTGGGCGATTTAATCTGCATCCCGATGATGCTCTACAAGGGACTGGGAATCACCTCATTGCAATATCTTGTTTTTACGATAATGGCGGTAATGGGCTATCAAAAGTGGAGAAAAACGCTATAATTTCTTCATTAGATGTGTTTTAGGTTTATTTAAAAAA
>CAUQHD010000159.1:0-2963 GCA_963517805.1 uncultured Flavobacteriaceae bacterium
GTTCTGCATATTGCCCCAAAATTCCGCACATCGGTCAATCTATCCAAAATCAATAAAAACGGAACTTTTCCCTCTTCAAAAAGCTGTGGGACAACATCTTCCACCTTATAAAAAGCAACATCCGAGATGAAAGCCACCACGCCCTGATGATTTTTTCGGGTAAAGCGGTTTAATTTCTCCACAGGGACATAATTTGCCCTGATTCCATGCTTTGAGAGAAGTTTTTTCAGCTCTGCGATAATGTCGCCCTGCAGTCCATTCTGGATAAAAATTTTATCAATGGTTTTTCCTGCCTCTATGGCCTCTATCACTGGTCGCAGACCGAATATAAAGTCGTCTTTCATGTTTTCTTTTTTAATATTTATCGCCTAAAATGGCTCTTTCCTGTGCCAAAACATAACCGTAATGCTGGCATTCATGCATATTATTATAAATAATGGCATCGCGGATGCTCATCAGCTTTAAACCAAAACTCGTGGAGTATGGCTGATAATCAGCAAAATACCCCTTAGCATAATCTGAAGCCAGCAGTTTGGAAGTTTCTTTCAGCAGAAAGTTTAAATCCTCCACATCACCGGCTGTTACATCAAAATTAGGAAGTGTTCCTTTCTTGTATTTGTCTATCCAGCCGTCATCAATCCGAAAATCATTCCCCGTAAGGTAATAATGCAGCAACTGCTGTGTAGCCACACAGTGGGCAATATTCCAGAAGATATGATTATTAAACCCATCTGGAATATAGAGAAGCTCTTCCAGCGGAGTTCTTGCCAAAACGCTGGAAAGATTTTCCCGAATCTGCAGATGAGCTGTAAAAAGATAATCCATCTTAATTTTTTAACCTCCAAAAGTAGTGTAATTCTACGAGAATACCAAAAGAATTAGCGCTTTATCTTATTTTCGGTGCGGAGAGAGTTTTCCAAAGGGCTTTCAGTCTTTTCATTAAAGTAAAGATGAAGCATGAAAACTGCCAGCCAGCCGATAATTAACATTTGTATGTAGCGGTCGCGGAAGAGTATCTTGGCAGGAGGCTCCGTGCTGTTATAAACCAAAATAACCTGCAGATACCTAAGCACCGCGAATATCACAAAGAATATCGTATAAAAAATCCGCTGGTGAAAGCGCTGCTGAACCTCCGGCGAGAAGGTGAACATCACATAACAGACCACGGTGAGCGTGCTGCTGAGAGCCAAAATAGTGTCTGCAAAGGGCAGATTATAGCCGTCTAATGCCTTTCTGGTTTTTCCGGTGGTCTGGGCGGCTATCAGTTCTCCGCGCCTCTTCCCTACGGCGAGAACCAGCGCCAGAACGAAGGTAAGCAGCACCGCCCACTGCGAGACAGGAATCCCCGTGATGCTGCCCCCCGCGAAAACACGCAGCACAAAACCGAAAGCAATGGTAGAAACATCCACCACAGCGATGTGTTTCAGCTTTATGGAATAGGCTATGTTCATCAGGATATAGAGCAGAATAATAAGGGCAAAGGTTTTCATCTCTAAATCTAAACCCCACTGCCCTGCTCCCAGCATTAGGACGCACAAGATGAGCAGAATGACGAAGAGAAGCTTTGCCGAAGCCCTGCTGACTGCCCCAGAAGCCAAAGGGCGGCGGCATTTCTCGGGGTGTTCCCTATCGGAGGCGATGTCCAGATAATCATTAAAGATATAAATGCTGCTCGCCGCCAGAGAAAACGCCAAAAACCCGAAGACACTCGCCATGAAAAGGGAAAAATCAAGGAAATTGCCCGAAAAAAAGAGGGGAATGAAGACAAAAACATTCTTCACCCACTGCTCTACCCGAAGTAACTGGAAATAATTCTTCATGCCGACAGAAAATATGGCAAATGTAAGGATAATAAACTTCCCAAATAAAATATTTAATATATTTGCTCAAGCAGAAAAAACTAAAACTTTTACTCAAAATATATTTATCAATCATTTGTTATACCGAATTATGTAAATTTTGTAGAATAAAAGGCGACATCCGAAAAGCCTAAAAAAGAGTAGGAATAAAACGATTAAAATTTTATAAAATGAAAAAGTATTTTACATTTCTATTAGTGCTGTGTTTTTTTATAAGCTATGCACAGCTGAACGATATAGAAACTCTAACCACAAAAGCAGAGCAGGGAGGTACAACAGCGCAATTTAATTTAGGATTTGCTTACGACAATGGAAATGGCGTGGAACAATCCTATTCAAAGGCGGTATATTGGCACACCAAAGCAGCGGAACAAGGAAATCCAACAGCACAATTTAATTTAGGATTTACTTAAAGGCGTGGAACAGGACAAAAACAAAGCTATCTACTGGTATAAGAAGGCTTGTGAAAGTTTTGATGACGAAGCCTGCAAAAATTTAAACAGAATAAAATAGAAAAAAATAACAAGAACAGACTCTCTAATGAGAGCCTGTTTTTTTTCATTAAGAAAACAATTTTTCTAAAAATACTCCGTTACATAAAAGTAATTTATATCTTTGTGCCGTATTTAATTAAAAAAATTATAAAATGAAATTAAGTAAAAAATTTCTTTTTAGTATAGGACTGGCAGCCAGCACAGCAGGATTTGCCCAAGAAAATATACAGCCCGTACTTACAGGGGCGCCGTTCCTAAGGATAGCACCAGATGCCCGTTCTGGAGGGATGGCAGACCAAGGGGTAGCTACTACGCCAGACACCTATTCACAGTATTGGAATGCTGCTAAATATCCTTTTGCAGAGGCTAATACTGCCGTAGGAGTGAGTTTCACACCATATCTGAATAAAATCACCAGTGATATATTCCTTATTTACGGCTCTTTTTTCACTAAGTTGGGAGATGAAGACAGAAGCAGTATTAGTGCCAGCGTTTATTATTTCAACATGGGGACTATAGACCTTACCACTATTGTAGGAACTACGCCTCAGGCAGCTGGTTCTACCAAACCGAGTGAATTCTCGCTGGATGTAGCCTATGGATTAAAATT
>CAUQHD010000160.1:0-2937 GCA_963517805.1 uncultured Flavobacteriaceae bacterium
CAGATTGTGGTCCTGAAGGTCGCCGGTTCGATCCCGGTCAGCCACCCACAAAAAAACACATTCCATTTGGAATGTGTTTTTTGTTAATTTATATCTTTTTCTTTTTTTATACATGCCATAAAATGTCATAAATCCAATATTCTTGATTAAATTTTGGACAAATTCAAAAATATTCGTGCTTTCTATTTTTTAAACTTTAAGTTAAAACTTGCAATCTTTTTGTATACCTAATTCTTCATAAATACTAATATGTTTATCCTTTCAAATTACACCAATAATGTACAAGTGCATGAAAAACAATATATTAAAAACAAAAAAAATCCAAGATTTTTATAAGTCTTGGATTTTTGTGGGTTCTAAGGGATTCGAACCCCTGACCCTCTGGGTGTAAACCAGATGCTCTGAACCAACTGAGCTAAGAACCCTATCTGTGGGCGGTGAGGGATTCGAACCCCCGACCCTCTGGGTGTAAACCAGATGCTCTGAACCAACTGAGCTAACCGCCCTCATTTGAGTGGTGCAAATATACGGATTTTTATTTAACCTCCAAATTTTTTTCTAAAAAATCTCCAACTACAAAATTACTCCCCCCTATAAAAATCATCTCATCGTCCTTACAGTTCGCTTTTGCAGACTGATATCCCTCCTCCACATTATCATAAATTTTGAAATCTACCCCTGCCTCCACCAGCAAATTTTCATAATCTTTCGGGTGTCGCCCTCTGTGAATTGCTGGTTTTACAAAATAATAATGAGCATCACGAGGAAGAATTTTCAGAACCTCATCAATATTCTTTTCCTGAACAAAACCTAAAACAATGTGTTTATGACAATGATACTCAGACAACTGACTAAACACCATATCCAACCCCGCCTTATTATGCCCTGTATCACAGATAGTTAGCGGATTTTTAGAAAACTCGAACCAGCGGCCGATGAATCCCGTATTTTTCTGAACATAGAGCAGTCCATCATGAATATTTTCATCAGAAATAGAAACATTTTTCTTCTTCAAAACCTCCACCAAAGCCAAAACCACACGGATATTTTTTCGCTGATAATTACCCTTCAAATCGGTTTCCAAATCAGTTTTCACCTCTGTAGCATCTATAAATTCTGTTCCCACTGCATCGGCTTTTTCGCGAATTATATTTTTCACCAAAATATTTTCATCGCCAGAAATTATCGGAACATTTTCTTTGATAATTCCCGCTTTTTCTACAGCTATCTGCTCCAGCGTTTCACCCAAAATATCCTGATGGTCAAGCTGGACATTCGTAATCGCCGAAACCAGCGGAGTGATGATATTCGTGGAATCCAGCCTCCCACCGAGACCAACCTCGATGATGGCAAAATCCACCTCATTTTGATAAAAATATTCAAACGCCATGATGGTCGTAAATTCAAAAAAAGAAGGCAAAATCTGCTCTGGAATTTGTTTTAATTTCTGAATAAACTGATACACGAACTCCTTGTCCGCCTTTTCTCCATTGATTTTCACCCGCTCTGTAAACTCCACTAAATGAGGCGAATTATAAATCCCGACCTTGTAGCCGGCCTCCTGCAAAATAGAAGCCAGCATATTGCTCGTAGAGCCCTTCCCATTGGTTCCGCCGATGTGGATGGTTTTTATCTTATTCTGTGGATTTCCCCAGTAATCACAGAGTTTTTTTATATTATCCAGCCCTGGTTTGTAGGCTTTTTTCCCATTTTCCTGATAGTTGGGCGTTTGTTTAAAAAGCCATTCCAGCGCCTCTTGATAGTCCTTTTTGTCCATCTCTAAAAATTTCCGCCAAAGATATAAACATCTTTTTAAATTAAATTGATTTTATAAAATTCAATTATTTTTGATTTGTTAGGTTAATCTAATTTTGTAAATTTGGGCAATAAAATAATTTGAATGGATTTAGGTTCGTTAAAAACAGGTCAAAAAGGCGTAGTTTTAGGGATTTCTCCGGAATGTAAGGGAGAAATCAGACAGCGGTTTCTGGATTTAGGATTCATCAAAGGTGCTGAAATTCATATCCAAAACATCAGCCCGCTGGGTGACCCTATCGCCTACAATATTCATAACACGCTGATTGCCTTACGAAAAGAAGACACTAAATACATTCTGATAGAGATTAAAAGTTAAAATGAAATCAACCTGCCAAGTCTGCGAACTCAATACAGCCAGCCAACTAAAAAAGCTGGGAGAAAACGCCGCAAATACACAGTTTACAATAGCCCTTGCTGGAAATCCCAACACAGGGAAAAGCACTATTTTCAATGCTTTGACTGGGCTGAAACAGCATACAGGAAACTGGCCTGGCAAAACGGTAACGCATTCCGAAGGGTATTTTTCTTATCAGCAAAACACCTTCAAAATCGTAGACCTGCCCGGCACTTATTAACTGCTTCCCACTTCTGATGACGAGGAGGCTGCCAGAGATTTTATTTTATTTGGAAAACCTGACATCACCGTAGTGGTGGTGGATGCAGGGCGTATGCAGAGACATTTCAGCCTTTTATTACAGGTGATGGAAGTTTCGGAAAATGTGATTCTTTGTCTTAATCTAATGGATGAGGCGAAAAAACACGGCACCGAAATTGACACCCGCACCCTGTCTCGCGACTTGGGAATTCCTGTGATAGGCACCAGCGCAAGGTCTAAAGATGGAATCCCTGAACTTCTATCCACAATCCATAAAATGGCAAAAGGAGAGATTACCACAAAGAAAAAATCTTTCATAAAGCCTACCGAAATAGTAAAATACTCAGTGGATAAAGTTGCTAAACACCTCTCGCAGCTTGACCCTGAGCTTGACAATACCGAATGGATAGCCGCTAGATTATTAGAAGGAAATAAAAATCTCGCAGAAGAATTAAAAAAAGGAATGATATCCACTCGTATCAATTCCGAAAATTTTGAGCCGATACATAATTTAGTGGAAGAAT
>CAUQHD010000161.1:0-2913 GCA_963517805.1 uncultured Flavobacteriaceae bacterium
TATTCCAGCTGCCTTTGGTATAGTAATCTAATAAAACCTTGAAGTCAAAATGCTTCCCAATGGGCTGGTAGTAGCCTAATCCGTTAAGGTAAAACCCGACATCCTGTCTCTCTCCAAAACTCGGAATTAAAATCCCAGCGCTGCGGGTATCAGTAAATGGCAAAATAGCAAAAGGAAGAACCAGCGGAGTGGGAACCTGCTCTATGTAAAGCTGTATCGGCCCAGAGACAACGGCTCCTTTTTTCTTGCCTTTTATTAATTTTAATAGTGATGCACTGAGGTGATAGTCCGCAAGGCTGTCTTTCTTTTTAAGGAAAATTTCATCGGTGGTATAGATGCCTTTTCTCATAAAAAACACCGAATCATTTACTTTTTTTGTTTTTTGTGCAACGATTACACCTTCGCTTTCTTCTGTCCGTGCATTATAGGCGATGGCTTGTTTTGTCTTAAAGTTATAGCTTACCTCGTTGTATTCATATTTTTTCCCTCCCTGCGTGGCTACGGCGGCATCTTTTATTTTTCCCAAAGAATCTAATTTCCCTCGTGCATAGATTACGCCACTGTTCCAGTCGATGCTTATATAATCAGCATCAATCTGCATGTCTTGGTATTTTACTTGTGCATTTTTATTCAGGAAAGTAGTCTTTTTTTCTATATCATTTCGGTTATTGTCCGATTTCATATACAGCGGAGCATTCAGCTGTTCTTCTTTTCGAATAACAACGGAATCGGTCTTGTTTTCCTCATTTTTGACAACTTTTTCAGGATTATTTTGTGCTAAAAAATTGTTAAAAATTAGGATAATTAAAATATGTAAGGTAATTTTGAATTTTGTATTTATCAATTTAATTAAATCTAATAAAAATTTTAACGCTCCAAAAATAATAATTTTAAACTGATGAGAATAAATAAATTTTTAATAAGAGTAACTTTAATAGTAATTTTAACATTATTTTTCATCCCAGCCTATGCCCAGAATAAGAAATTTACGGTTGTCTTGGATGCAGGACACGGCGGATCAGACCCTGGTTCATACAGAACTTTTTCGGATTTGGGAACTCTGAACGAAAAGGATATTACCTTGGCTGTCACTCTATTGATAGGGAAAAAATTGGAGAAAAATAAAGATTTCAAAGTCATATATACCAGAAAAACAGATGTTTATCCTACGCTTACAGAAAGAACAAACTTAACCAACCGAAGTAAGGCGGATTTATTCGTATCAATGCATTGTAACGCTTCCAAAAGGTCAGAGGCTTATGGAACAGAAACTTTCGTGCAGGGGCCGAACCAAAACAAAGAAAATTTAGAAGTAGCAAAAGCCGAAAACGATGTAATCTATCTCGATGAGCAGGATAGAGAAACTTTTGCTTCTTATGACCCAAATTCCCCAGAATCTCTGATTGCTCTAAAAATTCAGCAAAGTAAATATTTAGAAAGCAGTCTTTTATTGGGAGGGCTTATAGAAGATAGTTTTGTGAATAAAGATAAAAGATTTTCAAGAGGTGTGAAACAGCAGAACCTCCATGTTTTACGAAGAAATGCAACGCCTTCAGTTTTAGTAGAAATGGGTTTTGTTAGTAATTATGAAGATGCTAAATATATATCCAGCCAAGAAGGGCAGGAAGCTATAGCAGAGTCTGTATATCAGTCTATTGTGAATTATAAGAAAAGACTGGATAGAAATGTAAAAGTAGAGTCAGTAAAAGAGGCAGAAAAACCACTAAAAAATGACTATAGGGTTCTGCTGATGAGTTCTACAACTAAATATAATGATGGAGACCCTGCGTTCAAGGGCTTGAAATATATTTTGACGATTAAAGAAGGTTCTATGTATAAATATTATTACAGTACGACTAATTATGCCTCTATAAAAGAACAAAATGTAAAAACAGCCAAAGATGCTGGTTTTAGAACTGCATGGGCGGTTGCATTTACGCCTAATCAAAAGCTTTCTAATGGATATTACACCATAGAAGTGGCTGTTTCAGAGAATAGGCTGCCGAAAGAATCACCGGTACTTACAAAGCTAAAAGATGTAGAACGCGAAAAAACAGGAGGTGTACATTATTATACTTATGGAAATGTAAAAACCTTGGAAGAAGCTATAAAACTGAAGAAAGAAGTAGAAGATAAAGGCATAAAAAATGTGGTAATTCAAAAAAAACAGAAAAATTAGTATAAATTATTTGGTAGAAAAAAAAATTATATATACATTTGCAAACGCAAAAAATAAATGGCCCGTTCGTCTATCGGTTAGGACTCAAGATTTTCATTCTTGCAAGAGGGGTTCGATTCCCCTACGGGCTACATAAATTTATTTAAAAAATATTAATAAAGTATATCTTTGCAAATAAGTTAAAATATTATGGCAAATCATAAGTCAGCACTTAAAAGAATTAGACAATCTGAAAAAAGAAGATTAAGAAACAGATACTATCACAAGACTGCAAGAACAGCTTTGAAAGTATTGAGAAGTGAAGAAAACAAAGCTGTAGCTTTGGAACAGTTACCAAAAGTAGTATCTTTATTGGATAAATTAGTGAAAAGAAACATTATCCATAAAAATAAAGCAGCAAACTTGAAAAGTAAGTTAGCGAAGCATGTTAATAAATTAGCATAATAGGCTTAGTATAAAATTTGTTGGCCCGTTCGTCTATCGGTTAGGACTCAAGATTTTCATTCTTGCAAGAGGGGTTCGATTCCCCTACGGGCTACAAAAAAAGAGGATTATTTGATAATTCTCTTTTTTATTTTGTGTTATTTTGACTAATGCAATTCTATTTGGAATGACTTTTTATAGTGAATTTTTCGTAGCCGGCGTAGGGTTTTAGGTAGCCCTGCTGCCAATTTGAAATAAGTAGGCTTTCCAGATATTCATCATCTCTGTATTTGTGAGGATTGTATTCCTTT
>CAUQHD010000162.1:0-2898 GCA_963517805.1 uncultured Flavobacteriaceae bacterium
GCGGAAGTTTCGCAGAGGTGTGCTGTTCTTTGGGAAAGGTATGCGGAGGTTTGGGAGAGGTGGTTTATTGTGAAGTTTATATTAACTTTAAAAATATTTACTTCAAAAACTCCGAAAACCATGTAGGAAGAAGTCTTATCTTTGTGAAATCAATGAAAAACAACATGCTCCGAAATTTGGTCTAAACGAGAAAAGAGATTTTTAAACAAGAATTATTTACCCCTCACTTTTAAAATACTTTTGAGATGAAAGAACGATACGAAAACATCCGTAAGATGAACGAAATCT
Source organism: uncultured Flavobacteriaceae bacterium (assembly GCA_963517805.1). Taxonomy (GTDB): domain Bacteria; phylum Bacteroidota; class Bacteroidia; order Flavobacteriales; family Weeksellaceae; genus JABCPE02. The sequence goes on from CAUQHD010000162.1 coordinate 289, forward strand.
TGGTGAAAGTAGAGAATATCCTTACCAAAGCCGAAGAAGTTTTGGAGGAATGGAAGGCCGTTCAGCCGGACTATGATAGGCTGGTGGCGTACTATGACAGCAAACAGTGGCGCAAGGATTATTTTGACAGCAACGACGGCAAAATCCCTGATGAAGTCCCCCAGTGGGTGCTTACCCAAGATGCTATTTTTGATGCCATAGGCATGCAGTTCTACCTCGCCGATGAGTTTCAGCAGCTCCTGAAAACCATCAAACAGAAAGAATGGGAGGAATAGGAAGGCTGGGCGAGGGGTGGTTTAGTTCATTCGGGTGTCCTTTGGGGTATTTGCCCAGATGAGGTGCTCTCCTCCGAGGCTGGTCATGAGGTCTTTCCAGAGGTCGTGGCTGTTTAGGGCGGCGAAGTCTATGCTGGTTTTGGCTTTCTTCCAGTAGTTCCTGCTCAGCTCTTCTTCCAGCTGGCCGGCATGCCATCCAGAATATCCCACGAAGATTTTTACATCTTCTGGGCGGATTTTTTTCAGGAAGATGTCTACCACCACGCGTTCCATGTTTTCCGTGAAGGAGAAATGGTCATTTACTTTGGTGTAGCCCTCTTTGGAGAGGTCGCCTTTGATGAGGAAGAAAGAGCGCTGGTCTCTTATAGGGCCGCCGTCATAGACTTCGGCATGGAAGTTCAGCCTTTGGGTGATTTCTCGGCTGGCGATTTCGTCCATCTTGTTTAGGATAAGCCCGAATGCTCCGCCTTCATCATGTTCTATGATTAAAATCACAGAGCGGGAAAATATATCCCCAAGAGTATCTGGAGTAGAAATTAAAATATTACCTTTGCAAGAATTCATAGCCCAAATATAGTAAAATTATGGAAAACTTACACGACAAACGCCAAGTCTATGAGCAGTATGAACTGCACGACCACGAAGTAAAGGAAAACCCAATGGAACACTTCAAGGAATGGTTTGCAGATGCGGACAAACATCCTGATATCTTCGAAGCCAATGCCATGATGCTCTCCACCATAGACGAAGATGGCTGCCCCAGAACCAGAGCCATGCTCCTGAAAAGTTACAGCAAAGAAGGATTTGTCTTCTACACGAATTACAACAGCAAGAAAGGGAAGTCCATAGATAAAAACAAGGTGGCCTGCCTCTATTTCTTCTGGCCCGCTTTGGAGCGTCAGGTAATGATAAAAGCAAGGCTGGAAAAAGTTTCTCCAGAAATGTCTGATGAATATTTCGCATCCAGACCGCGAGGAAGCAGATTAGGAGCGTGGGCTTCTGAACAAGGCGAAGAAATCCCTAGCAAAGCTTATTTAGCCCAAAAACTACAAGATTTAGAAAAAGAATTTGAAGGGAAAGAAGTGACACGACCTCCACACTGGGGAGGATATCTTGCCAAGCCGTATGAAATAGAATTTTGGCAGGGAAGACCTAACCGTCTGCATGACAGGATAGTGTATCAGTTCCAAGATGGTAAATGGAAAACATCAAGATTAGCTCCTTAAAAAGGGGCTTTTTTTAGTTAAGAAAAACATCCATCAGCCCTTCTGGAAGTTCCATTTTGATGAATTTTTCATCTCTATTTACTTCTAAAATCCATTCCTTTACGATAGGAATGATGACTTCTTTCTGAGCCAAGTCTAAAATGAAATAATGCTGTGCAGTCTGGTCATTTACAGAAACGATGTTTCCGCAGGTTTTTCCATCTTTTTCTAAAACTTCAAAACCAATAACTTCATGATAATAAAACTGATTTCCGCTCAATTTTGGAAGTGTAGAAAGCGGAAGAAATACATTCTTGCCAATAAGCTGTTCTACCAGTGCTTCAGAGGAGTTTTTGAAAAGAATATTGAGAGAATCTTGTTTACTCCAAATGATTTTTTCAATAAAAAACGGAACCAATAGTCCGTTGATTTCAACGAATATTGATTCCAATTTTTTATAAATTTCGGGTTGGTCTGTATCTAATTTTAAAATCAGATTTCCCGAAAGACCGTGCTTACGAGTAATTTTGCCTAAAAAATAGCAATCTTCTTTCTGCATCGGTAAGTTTTTTTAAGCTTCAGCTTCTTCAGCAGGTGCATCTCCCTCTGCTTCTACAGCAGGAGCTTCTTCTACTAGTGCTTCAGCAGCCTCAGCAGCAGCTTTTGCTTCTTCTTCAGCTTGTTTTTTAGCGTTGATTCTAGCTTCGTTAGCTTTGTTTTCAGCTTCTAAAGCAACTTTTTTAGCATCATCTTTAGATTTTGCTAAACCATCTTTTTTACCTTGTATTTTAGCTTCTTTTTCAGCTAACCAAGTGTTAAATCTTTTTTCAGCTTCAGCTTCACTGAAAGCTCCTTTAGCAACTCCTCCTTGAAGGTGTTTTTTGTAAAGAGCACCTTTGTAAGAAAGGATAGCTCTAGCAGTGTCTGTAGGCTGTGCACCATTGTTAAGCCATTTCACAGCAGAATCTACATTAAGTTCAATAGTAGCGGGGTTGGTAATAGGATTGTAAGTTCCTAATTTTTCGATGAATCTACCATCTCTCTTTGCTCTAGAGTCTGCTACTACGATGTGGAAGAAAGGTTTTCCTTTTTTTCCGTGTCTTTGTAATCTAATTTTTACTGACATAATT
>CAUQHD010000163.1:0-2769 GCA_963517805.1 uncultured Flavobacteriaceae bacterium
GTTCTTTATTCTTTAAAAATCTTTTTGTAAAAGGTTTTATTAGTGATTTATATTTCTCTATATCAAATATTTGCGAATCTGTTAGGGCTTTGTAAGTAATCCATATACTGAAAGGGAAAAATATAATATTAGGAAGCCATGCTGCCAGATATGGATTAAGTTTTCCTTTCCAAGCTACATTTTCAGCGGATAGATTGATGACAAAGAAAATCACGAAAATGATGATAGCAAAAATAACAGGAAGCCCAAACCCGCCTTTCCTTACAATAGAGCCTAAACTTGCACCTATCAAAAAGAAAATAAAACACATAATGGAATAGGCTATAATCTGCTGCTGATACATGACAACTTTTGCATAGCTTTTGGCCATTTGCAAAATAGATTCGTTTTGTAATTTTTTAGCCATTTCTAAACCTTCTATTTTAGAATAGGCATTGGACAAGACTTCTAACTTTTTTTCTTGTTTTAAAGTATCAATGGAGAAAGGCTCTATAATTTTACTTTCTTCTGATTTCTTATTTGGTTCTAATAGATAATTGCTGCTTTGGCCTACCAAATCTTCTGATATTGTTTTTAAGTTCTTTTCATCAGTTTCAGTTAATTTATCTATTGTAGAATTAAGCTGAAGGTAGGTTTGGAACTGGTAATCATCGGTTATTTTTTCACTTTCAATGGCTTTGTCTAAAAGCTCACTGATGTCAAAATGAGAAACTAAAGTATCAAATTTTATATTTTGATTTTCTTGTCTCAGTCGGTCATTGAAGTTAGGTTTAGCAAGATTATCTTCAAAGATAAATCCATCATACAAGATGAATTTCAGATAGTTACTACCTGGTTCTGAGATTATTTTTCCTTTTTTAGCGACAATGGTTCTTTGGTCTTCATAGGCACTTGCGGTTTTATGGATAAAAACTCCATTCATCAGGTTATTATTTTCACCATAGAGTTCATCAAACCTTATGGAGGTGCCTGGTAGAGAGGTTATAAATTGTCCTGGTGTAAAATTAAGTGCAGGTTTGGAAGTAAGAATATTATACATCATGTTTTTGGCCTTTTTTTGAAAGTCTGGGATGATGTAATTAGAAAATAAAAATAAAATGACAGCTAAAAATATGTTTGTAAACAAAAGAGGACGCATGATTCTGAATAGAGAAATCCCTGCAGCCTTCATCGCTGCTAGCTCGGACCGTTCCCCAAATCCCCCAAAAGTCATGATGGATGCCAATAAGATAGTGAGTGGCAGCACCATTTTTACAATTCCAACACTCAGATAATAGAATAATTTTGTTAACTCCCAAGGAGTTAGTCCTTTTCCTCCAAGATTGAACATTTGTATCCAGACAATATTCACCATAAAAATGAAGAATAGAATACTGAAAATGAAGAAAAAAGGACCTAAAAAGGTTTTTATTATGTATAAATCTATCTTTTTGGGCATTACAGCTCTGTAATTAGGTAATTTTTGTAAAGATTTTTATTAAAAGTGAATATTTTAGAATCTACTTTTGGATTTTCTTTATATTCGGTAATGGTAATGGTCGTTATATGCTTATCCGTAGAGTACTGCTCTATTTTTTCAACATTGTTTTTTGAGGTATTTACATATAGAAAAACCTCTTTTATCCCATTATTTTTGGTGGGAGTGAGTTTGATGATATCCAGATTTTTATTTTTCCCGATGTAATGGATGTTGTAACCTTTTTTATAAGAATCAATATAATTTATAGGAGACAATGTTTCTTTTGAATTTTGTTTAGCAATGGTTATTTCCTGCTCATCTTCGTTGATGCTGTATGTTTTATTTCCGTCAAAAATCTGTTCATTTCCCATGATTTGGAGCCTATATTTATCTTTTGATGTATAGAAACTCCCTGTTTGATTTTTACTGATTTTTCCGCTGCCCGTTCCATAAGAAAATTTGAAGTACAGCGTATTTTTAGATTTGTAGTTAGCAGAAACCGCATCTAATATTCCTTTTGCCTTATTATCAATCTTTTGCGCATGGATAAGATTGATAATTCCAACAGCGGTAATTAGTATAATTTTATTAATAAAATTCATAATAAGTTGTATTTCATTTATTTTTTCAAACTCTCCAAAAATTGTTCCAAAGCATTTAAATCGCTGATGAGAACTTCTCTTGCTTTTGCTCCGTTAAATCCTCCCACAATACCTGCGGCTTCCAGCTGGTCCATAATTCTTCCAGCGCGGTTGTAGCCTAGTTTTAGCTGTCTTTGCAGCATAGATGTTGAACCCTGCTGAGTTCCAACAATGATTCTTGCGGCTTCCTCAAACATGGCATCTCTTTCATTAGGGTCAAAACTTCCGCCTCCACCGCTTTCGCTTTCTCCCACATATTCAGGTAGTTGGTAGGCATCTGGGTAACCCTTTTGTTCGCCAATGAACTCTGCAATTTTTTCAACTTCTGGCGTGTCTATGAATGCGCACTGGATACGAGTCAGGTCATTTCCATTGAAATAAAGCATATCTCCTTTCCCTATCAGCTGTTCCGCCCCTGGAGAATCCAAAATAGTTCGGGAATCAACGCTTGAAATCACTCGGAAAGCCGCTCTCGCAGGGAAGTTAGCTTTAATCATCCCTGTGATAACATTCACTGATGGTCTCTGCGTAGCAATGATAAGGTGGATGCCTACAGCTCTTGCCAATTGGGCTAAACGGGCGATAGGATGTTCTACTTCCTTCCCTGCGGTCATAATAAGGTCTGCAAATTCATCTACAACTAACACGATATAAGGCAGATAGCGGTGT
>CAUQHD010000164.1:0-2745 GCA_963517805.1 uncultured Flavobacteriaceae bacterium
GTCATTACCACTACTTACCAAAATGTGGTGGAAACAGGCTTGTTTGATGAGGTTTTTGTGGCTACGGATTCAGAAATTATTTTTAATGAAATAAAAAATGCAGGGGGGAAAGCCCTGATGACAGGTGAGCACGAAACGGGCAGTGACCGTATTGCAGAGGCTGTGCAGAATATCGACTGTGATATAGTGGTGAATGTCCAAGGTGATGAACCTTTCCTAAAAACTGAACCACTGAAACAGCTGATTTCGGTTTTTGAGGCTGATGACAAGAAGGAAATTTCTCTGGCATCACTCAAAATTCATTTGACAGAAAAACAAGAAATAGAAAGCCCGAATAATGTAAAAGTAATTACGGATAAAGATGGTTTTGCGCTGTATTTCAGCCGTTCCGTGATTCCTTATCCAAGAGAGGAGAAAGGCGTAAAATATTTTAAACATATCGGCGTTTATGCTTTTAGGCGGGAGGCTTTGCTTAACTTTGCAAAACTTCCGATGAAACCTTTGGAAATTGCTGAAAAAATAGAATGTCTCCGCTATCTGGAATACGGCATGAAAATCAAGATGATAGAGACCAACTTCGTGGGCGTGGGGATAGATGTTCCAGAGGATTTGGAAAAGGCAAGAGAAATTTTAAGAAACCAATAAACCATAAAAAGAATAACATGAGAAAAATATTTCTGATAACCTTGGTATTTTTAGCACAAATATTTTCTGCCCAGACTGCGGCTCAGATTATTGATAAAAATATCCAAAACACAGGAGGTTTAGTCCAGTGGAAACTGCTGAATACCATTTTGCTTCAGGGAAAAGTGGTTTTGGGAGTGAATGAGGAATATCCTGTGAAAATCTACCAAGCCAGACCGAATCTTACCAAAACCATCGTGATAAATGGGAAAAAAGAGCAGGTCATAGAGGGCTATGACGGGAAAAAGGGCTACGCTATGAACTACGCCGTAAATAAACTCCAAGAATACCCAAATTATAAGCCAGAGAGCTTCGATACGGATTTTATCAATTATGAGCAAAAGGGCTTCACGGCGGAGCTTTTGGGGGTAGAAAAACTCGGCGACAAGGAAGTTTTCAAAGTAGAACTTACCAAGAATGTGAATAAAACCATTTACTATTTTGATAAGCTGTCCTACCTACTTTTAAAGGAGGAAAAGAGGGGAGAGACCATCACTTATTCTGATTATAAAAAAGTAGGAAATCTCCTGATGCCATTTAGAATAGAGGCTTCCTCGCCGAAAAAGGATTCGGACTATGTGATGATTTTTAGTAAAATAGAACTAAATAAAGCCTTTAAGGAAGATACCTTCAAATTCTAAAAAAAATAAAAATCCCTTCTGTGAGAGAAGGGATTTTCTTTTATTCGTTTATTTTCCTCCGAAAGGCATTCCGCCGCCCATTCCTGGGAGTCCGCCGCCTTTGCTCATCATAGACATCAGCTGTTTGCCTTGTGGGCTTTGCAGGAGTTTCATAGTCTTGCCAAGCTGCTCGAACTGCTTCATCAGAGCGGTTACTTCTTCTACTTTTCTTCCGCTTCCTTTGGCTATTCTTTGTCTTCTCGGCATGGTGATGATGCTCGGTCTTCTTCTTTCTTCTGGCGTCATGGACTGTATCATCGCTTCTATATGCTTGAAGGTATCGTCATTGATATCCACATTTTGGGCTACTTTTCCCATTCCTGGTATCATACCCATGAGGTCTTTCATTCCTCCCATTTTCTTCATCATCTGGAGCTGTTTTAGGAAGTCATCAAAACCAAGTTCGTTTTTCTGAATTTTTTTGTTGAGTTTCTTTGCTTCTTCTTCATCGAACTGCTCTTGGGCTCTTTCCACCAAGGAAACCACATCTCCCATTCCTAGGATTCTGTCCGCCATTCTGTCTGGATAGAAGATATCTAGGGCATCCATTTTTTCTCCTGTGGAGATGAATTTTATCGGTTTATTAACCACGGAACGAATTGTAAGCGCCGCTCCGCCTCGGGTATCACCATCTAATTTGGTAAGAACTACTCCATTGTAGTTCAGCACCTCGTTGAACGCGTTGGCTGTATTTACCGCATCCTGTCCTGTCATGGAATCCACTACGAAGAGCGTTTCAGAAGGTTTGATGGTCTGATGCACACTACGGATTTCGTTCATCATTTCTTCATCGATAGCCAAACGCCCTGCGGTGTCTATAATCACTACATCGTGTTTGTTTTGTTTAGCGAAATCGATGGCGTTTTGTGAAATCTGAACAGGATTTTTGTTTTCTAGTTCTTTATAAACAGGCACGCCTATCTGCTCTCCGAGAACTCCCAGCTGGTCGATAGCCGCAGGTCTGTAGACATCACAGGCTACTAGTAGAGGGTTTTTGTTCTTTTTCTTTTTGAGGAAGTTTGCCAGTTTTCCAGAGAAAGTAGTTTTCCCTGAACCCTGAAGCCCAGCGATGAGGATAATGCTCGGCTTGTCTGCCAGATTGATACCTTCCTGTGTGCCGCCCATGAGCTCCACCAGCTCATCATGGATGATTTTGGTCATCAGCTGCCCAGGAGTGAGCGAGGTGAGGACATTCTGCCCGATGGCTTTGTCCTGCACTCTTTTGGTAAGGTCTTTGGCTACTTTGTAGTTTACATCGGCATCCACCAAGGCACGGCGGATTTCTTTAACCGTTTCTGCTACATTGATTTCTGTGATTTTCCCTCTTCCAGAGAGGTTGTGCAGTGCTTTATCTAATTTGTCTTGTAAACTCTGAAACATA
>CAUQHD010000165.1:0-2744 GCA_963517805.1 uncultured Flavobacteriaceae bacterium
CTTCTTCTTAATGAAGATTGCCTTTTTTAGCTTTAAAAACAAAAAAATCCCCCTTGATGAAAAGGGGGACTATGTTTTTTATCTTTTATTTGTTAAAAGCCAACGGATATTTCACATTAGAATAAGAGGAAATGCTGGCTTTCAGAGAGCCTACGAGGAGTTTTGCCTCCATCTCCACGGGGATATGGTTTTGGTCATTGGTTACCCACATGATTACGCCCTCTTTTTCCTTGAAAACCCTCCCGCTCATCACAGATGGAATGATTTTCAGACATTGTATCTTACCGAGTTTGGTCTTTTTGGTCTCTATGCCTACTACTTTTAGGAGAAAAGGGTAAGATTCATCATCTATCCAGACATTTAGCTTTATCTGGCTTCCTACCTTCAGCTTCTGGTGAGACATATTCCTAAGGTGATAAAAGGCGGAGAGCATATCCTGAATCCCCTCAAAGGTGCGGAAGTTCCTTGTTTCCTTTTTAAACTTGTCATAAAGCACGAGCGTCTTATCATCATGATTGAAAGAAGTCTCGTAATGCCTTCTGTAGCTTCCCTCGGAGATGTTCCGCACATAAAAGCTCGGAAGTCCTGTCTGTGGGTCTATGTAGCTTTCGTAAATGTCATTTACCTTAAAGAAAGTATTCACTATCCCTGTGCTGTAGCCCTTGCCTATCACTCGGTAGTGGGGTTTTCCTTTATAGCTGGTCTGCCCTACGCTCAGTTCCGCCATTCCAGCGTTTATAAAGCCGTAGTGTATCCTGTAAGTAATCTTTTCACCGTCGTTAATATGAACGAGCTGCGCAGAAACAAGCCCAAACAAAAACAATGCGAATGCTGACAAAAATTTTTTCATAAATAAATCTTTTTGGGGTGAGTGTGGCAAAAATTCTGCCAAAAGTTTTTAGTCTCTATTATCCAAGACAAACTGCTCTATCTCTACGGACAGAAAAGGAGTCCCTTGGATTTTGTTAAAAGGAATGCATTTTACCTGATATTTATCTTGGATAAGTTTAATAAGCTGTCCGTTATTAATTTCTGGAATGATGATTTTCTTAAACCTGCCAAGCACCTCGCCTAAGTCTTTTGGAAATGGCGCCAAGTTTCTCAGCTGAAGATGTGAGACAGAAACATTCTGCTCAAGGAGATTTTTCACAGCATCTCGGATACTTCCATAAGAAGAACCCCAAGAAAGCAGGAGGATTTCTCCGGTCTCACCACCTTGGTCTATACTTAGAGGAGGATAAGATGCACTTATATTTTCAAATTTTTCAGCTCGTAATTTCACCATTTTTTGATGATTGGCACTATCGTAACTTACATGCCCCGTGATGTCTTGTTTCTCTAGCCCTCCTACTACATGCTCTTTCCCTGCTACACCTGGAACAGCTATTCTTCGGGAAAGATTTTCTTCCCTTGCATACGGCTGATATACCGCGTCGTCTGCTTCTTTAATATAGGGAGAACGAATATCAGGCAGGGATTCAAAATCTGGAATAAGCCAAGGTTCCGTACCATTTCCGAGGTATCCATCAGAAAGAAGGATAATAGGCGTGGTGTGTTCCAAAGCTATTTTTACCGCTTGGAAAGCTGCCGCAAAACAATCGGAAGGAGACTTAGCCGCAATGACAGGTATGGGGGCTTCTCCGTTTCGTCCATATACAGCTTGGAGAAGATCCGCCTGCTCTGTTTTAGTAGGCAACCCCGTAGAGGGACCTCCCCGCTGGACATTGACAACCACCATAGGAAGTTCTAACATAAATGCAAGGCCTAATCCCTCTGTTTTCAAAGCCATACCAGGCCCCGAAGTAGCCGTGATACCTAAATCACCAGCAAAGGCAGCTCCTATCACAGCGGTCATTGCTGCTATTTCATCTTCTGCCTGAAAAGTTTTCACTCCCAGAGGTTTATATTTAGACAAATAATGTAAAATATCTGATGCGGGAGTAATAGGATAGCCTCCGTAAAACAGCTCCAAACCTGCCTTTTGTGCCGCCGAAAGCACTCCTAAAACAACAGCTTCATTTCCAGAAATACTACGGTAGATTCCTTCCTGCATTTCTGCTTTTTCTACTGCAAATCTTTCAGTGAATACTTCTGCTATTTCTCCGTATTTATACCCAGCTTTTAGAACCTCTATATTGGCTTTTTTTATTTCTGAATTTTTAGAAAAGTGTTTTTCTATATAGTCTTCGGTATGTTTTACATCCTTTGAAAAAAGCCAATAGATAAAGCCCAGAGCAAACATATTTTTGGATCTGTCTTTCTCTTTTTGAGAGAGAGATGTCTCTTTCAGTGCTTCTAATGTATTTTTTGTAATGTCTATTTCGTGAATTGTAAAGCTCTCTCGCAAAGATTCTATGGGATTCTGCTCATAATCCGCCAAAGCAAGATTTTTTCTATCAAATCCAGCCGAATTTATGATGAGAATACCGCCCTGCTTTACTTTATGAAGGTTTTTCTTTAAAGCAGCTGCATTCATTGCTACTAAAACATCACAAGAATCGCCGGGAGAATTTATTTCCCTGCTTCCAAAATGTATCTGAAAACCAGAAACTCCTGCAATAGTCCCCGATGGCGCCCTTATCTCAGCGGGAAAATCCGGCAGGGTGCTGAGGTCATTCCCAAAGAAAGCTACAGTCTGGCTGAACTGGCTTCCTGTAAACTGCATCCCATCCCCAGAATCTCCCGCAAATAATATTGTGACATCTTTTAATTCCTTGATATTCATCCTCAATTTTAAATTTTCG
>CAUQHD010000166.1:0-2731 GCA_963517805.1 uncultured Flavobacteriaceae bacterium
AGCGCTTCCTTGGTAAGGAAGAGGTCTCGGGTTCAAGTCCCGATAATGGCTCAATAAAGTAAGATATTGTTTTTCAGTGTCTTACTTTTGTTTTTAATAGTGAGATGTTTTTTTGTTATTAAAAAATAAGCAGAATAAACAAGCAGTAAAAATAAATTTTCCATTAATTCTATATATAAAATATCCTAATGAAATTTTCATTAGGATATTTTGTTTTAAGATGATCTGGGGAGAATTGTTTCTTGTTAGATGGAATTTGTACTTCACGCATTTGGAACATTACTTATACAGGAAAAGTCTATCACTTATTTTAAAAACAAAATTACTTTTTAAAAGCCAATCAGCTTCTGATTTAATATCATTAGATATTTCTTTATATTCAATAAGAGAACCTATGTTTTCAATCTTATCAATAAAAATAACTTCAAAATTTAACTCATCCAAACCTAAAGGAATTATATCAAGAGCTTCCTTTATATTTTTTGATTTTATAATAATATTAGCCCAAGCTCCTTTATAATTTATTTTTTCTTCAGTATCTTCAAAGTCTATTAAATCTTTAAAAACAAATCCCTTTTTAGCTTTTAAATTTACGAATGCTAACCATAAATTATTATAATTATTTTCTTTCATTTTTTAATTAATTTGGGTTTCTTTTAATTTCTAACAACTTTGAAAACAATATGATCAATTTCATTATCATAATAAAAGTTTAAGTTTCTATTCAGAGGCTTACGATATTATTTTTAGTCAAAATCTGTTATAGAATCAATTATATTTTCTAATATTTTACCTTCTTCTGTTAGTTTGTAATCAGGATCGAAACCAACTATCTGGAGATGTTCTTCAGATAGTTCTTGTATTTTATTGATTGTATTATCATCAGCTTTTATTAAGAATTTATTCCCTCTTTCTTCAATTTTCAATTTGCTTTTTATATCATTTTCATTAGATAAAAGACTATTAATAAGATAGTTGTATCCTTCAGGTTTTAGTTTTATAATCATACTTTTTTATTATAGAAAACATTAGTTTTCATAGCTTTTTACCCTATTATAAAATTAAATTTTAATTAATTTTATAGTTTTGTATAGATGATTGATAATCAATGTACAACAAATAATTCCACAACCAAAGGTTATCAGCATGCTCTTGGGAAGGCTGTAATTTAGCATGTATAAACAATAATTTGCTGGAATAGCGGTAGAAAGCGCACCAAGAACTCCATATACAGCTCCGTGTATAGCGCTTTTTTTTCGGGAGCAATCTCAGTTTCGCAATAGGGACAATTCCATTTGCTAAAATTAGAAAGGAGAAGAAGTTTTTTTATTTGTTGCTTTTTACTGCAATGAGGGCAAGTGAAACTTTGGTTTTCCATGTTTTATTTATTCTTTTCTTTCAACTCTTGTTTGTCTTTGTCAGAAGGGTTCCAGACTTTTATTTCAGAATTTTTATCAATTCCAGAAAGCACCTGCACATTGATACCATCACTCGCGCCTAATTTTACAAAAGCCTTTTTAAATGAACCATTAGCCTGTTTTACTTCCACAAAAGGAACATCTTTTCCGTTCACTTTTTCGTATTGGATAAGGGATTCATCCAGAAGAAGTGCGTTTTTCTGTGAACTGAGAATGATTTCTCCATTTGCTGAGAAACCTGCACGAATGTACTCATTATTAGGGTTAAAAACATCGCCTTTTATAGGGAATTTTATAGTTCCGCTTTCTTCTGTCCCTTTTGGTGCGATGAGGGTCACTTTCCCAGAGAAAGACTTGTTCTGGAGGGCGCCTATTATTACATTCATGTTCATGCCTTCTTTTATTTTTCCTGCCTGCGCTTCATCTATTTTTCCTTCAAAAATGAGTGAATTTAGGTCTGCGATGGAACAAATGGTAGTTCCCGCATTGAAGGAATTGGCCTCTATTACTTGATTTCCTATTTTTACAGGAACTTCTAGGACGGTGCCGCTTGCTTTGGAACGAATTTGAGTTGTAGCCATGCTTTGTAGCTCAGGAGTAGCGCCTGTTCTAGCAATTTGCAAGTTTTTTTGTGCAGTGGAAAATTGCTGTTGGGCATTTTTCACATTTTGTTCAGCGCTGTAGAGCTGCTGTTGAGAGGTTAGAAACTCTTGTTTGGAGATAACGCCTTGTTTATAAAGACTTTCCTGCATCGCAAACTGCTGTTTTTGATTAGCAAGATTGGTTCTTGCATTGTTTATTTGGAGTTGGGCGTTGCTCACTTGCTGTTGGGCATTGTTCACATCAGCTACACTGGGAACGATTCTGAGTGTGGCGATGAGCTGCCCGGCCGTTACTTTGTCGCCTTCTTTTACTAAAATATTGTCAATAATCCCAGAAATATTGGGTTTTATTTCTATTTCTTCTTTCGGAACGATTTTTCCAGTCGCCATCACTTTGTCCTCCATGTCTTGCACTGTGGGCTTTCTTGTGAGAAATTCTTTGCTCTCGGCAGAATTGGATTTTATCAAATACATTACAGTTGATACCAATACAGCAACAGCAACTAATCCAAGAATGGTATAAATTACCTTTTTCATTATTTTTTATATTTAAAATTCAACTTTGTTATTCACTTCTTAGTGCATCTATCGGGCGGATGCTTATGGCTCTTTGTGCGGGAATCATACCTATTAACAGCCCAAGAAACACCATTACAGCCATTGCTCCGAATACATTTCCGTAATTAACAGTAGGATTGTAAAACGGAATGT
>CAUQHD010000167.1:0-2691 GCA_963517805.1 uncultured Flavobacteriaceae bacterium
ATGTTTCAAAGGTTACTGAAATCAAGCCTTTTTTTTCTTTAGATATCCCTCCGATAATGGATGTGATGACAGCCTTGGTTCTCGCATTTACTTTGGGAATCGGTGTTTCTAAAATCCAAAATTCATCTCTACTGAAAGCAAGCGAAGAGTTTGAGATAATTATTTCTAATGTTATCAAATATATTTTGATTCCGCTTCTTCCGCTTTATATTTTTGGAATCTTTTTAGGAATGGCTCATACGGGCGAAGTTTTCACGATTATCAATATTTTTATTAAAATCATTGCGGTTATTTTTGGGCTGCACATCTTGTTTTTAATCTTTCTTTTCGTTATTGCTGGAATAGTAGGAAGAAAAAATCCTTTTAAACTATTGATTAACATGATTCCTGCTTATTTTACCGCTCTGGGAACACAGTCTTCCGCTGCTACCATTCCTATTTCCTTGGAGCAGACTATCAAAAATGGTGTTTCCGAGAAGGTGGCGAAACTGGTCATTCCGCTTTGCGCGACCATCCATCTTTCCGGCAGTACGCTCAAAATTGTTGCTTGCACCATCGCTCTTATGCTCGTTCAGCATATACCTATAGATTTTTGGAACTATACTGGCTTTATCTTTATGCTTGGCATTGCTATGGTGGCCGCTCCTGGAGTTCCTGGAGGCGCTATTATGGCGGCTATCGGAATTATCGGTTCTATGCTGGGATTTGATGAAAAAAGCCAAGCCCTCATGATTTCTCTCTACATCGCTATGGACAGCTTCGGAACAGCTGGAAATGTCACTGGAGACTGCGCCATAGCAGTGATTGTAGATAATATTTTCAAGAAGGACGAAGACAACCTTTCATAAAGACATTTGATGAAACAGCCTGATGCACAGCCATTCCGGATAAAAGAAAAATTCTTACAGGCTCTCTGGCAAAAGAAAGCCTTTAACCCTCTCTTATTCAAAGATACGGAAGGAAACGCTGTGGAGATTTTAGACTTCGGGCAGCTCAACACCAGTTCTGGACCGGACTTCCATTCCGCGAAAATCATGACCCAGGGTTTAACTTTCTTTGGAAACATTGAATTTCATGTGAAAGCCTCCGACTGGTATCTGCACCAGCATCACAAACAGAAGGAATATCAGTCCATCATCCTGCATGTAGTCTTTGAAAACGACCGCGAAATCACGGAACTGAAAAACAGAAACATCCCCACGATAGAACTTAAAAACTACATGGATGCCCAGTTTATAGAACAGCACAAAGATATCAAACTTCAAGATTTTACCGATTATGAAGACCTTTTCGGGATAAAGAAACTGAGCGAAGATTTTGCCAGAGAAACAGTCCTTGAAAAATTACAGGAAAAAGATGAGGAAATCCGCCTGTTCCAAGAGGCTACCAAGAACGACCACGAAGCTGTCCTATTTCACAAAACAGCCTACGCTTTCGGATTGAAGGTAAATGCAGAGGTTTTCCTGCAAATTGCCCAGAGCATAGATTTCAAAATCATTAAAAAACTCTCCTGCCAGCCGTTCCAGATGGAAGCTCTCCTGATGGGCAGAGCGGGACTGCTGGACGAAAACAATCCCGATACAGAACCTTGGCTCAGGGAGTTTTCCTTCGTCAAAAATAAGTTTCAACTCGGAGAAGAACGTTTCAGCGCTAAACTAGCTAAGGTGATGCCTACCTCCTACCCTACCAAAAGGCTTTCGCAGTTGGCTGCACTTTATTCCGCGCATCAGAATTTGTTTTCCAAAATTATCAACACCAAAAAAGTAGATGAGTTGAAAACTATTTTCAAGGATATCAAAGCCTCTACCTATTGGGACAGCCATTATTTCTTCGGTAAGAAAACAGAAGAAAAACAAAGAAAACTCTCTGCCGATTTTACCGAAATCATCCTGCTCAACGCCGTGTTTCCAGTCATGTATTCCTACCACAGGGACAATCTGGAAATGGTAGAAATCATCCTTTCTTTTTATAAGAAAATGAAACCGGAGAAAAATTCCATCATCAAACAATGGAAAAATACCGGAGCCGAAATAAATTCCGCCTTGGATTCTCAGGCTTTTTTATATCTTTACAAAAAACTTTCCCCAAGGAAAGGAAAAACCACATCGCCCAAAGCTCCGCACACATAGGCGGAACTCTGGGAAAGATAGGAAACGAAATATCCTATATAAACCATTAAATTTTCCATATGATTTTTAATATTATCAATGCTGGCGACAGCCTCGCCCACGAAATCTACAACTCCTACTGCACCTCCTTTCCTGAAGACGAACGGCGCGGAGAAGCCCAGTTTTGGGATTTATTTGATAATGAGTATGCCCAGATTGTTTCCATCATGAAGGAAGAAAAAAACATCGGCTACCTTATTCTTTGGGAGCTTTCCGAGTTTGTTTTCGTGGAGCATTTTGAGATTTTTAGTCAGTTCCGCGGACAAAATTTCGGTTCCGAAGTCTTGGCACACCTTATCCAAAAGCATGGCGAACTCATCTTAGAGACCGAGCCTGTGGAACTAAACACCATCGCGGAAAGGCGAGTGAAATTCTACGAAAGAAACGGCTTTTCCATCCTGAAAAAAGACTACATACAGCCCAGCTACGGAGATGGAAAAAATGCACTGAACCTTTTCCTGATGGGCACTTTCAGTCCAGAGGATTTGGAGAAAAGCATCGCGGAAATCTACGAGATTATTTA
>CAUQHD010000168.1:0-2630 GCA_963517805.1 uncultured Flavobacteriaceae bacterium
CGCTTGAAAATTAACAAATCGGGCATAATAAAGATAAAACTTAACGACATTTCTTTAGAAATCAGATACAAATCATCTTGTTTAAAGCTAATAATTACTGATTTTAAGTTAAGACAAAGCAATTTTAACTTGGTACAATATAATTTAAATTTGGTACAACATAATTTGAAGTCAGTACAAAACAATTTTAACTTGGTACAATGCAATTTGAACTCAATACAATGTAATTTTAACTTGGTACAATACAATTTGTATTCGGCACAAAGGAAAAACACCTCTCAACTGTTCATCATTTTTAAAATTGATTATTATTTTACCAAAAACTAAAAAAATCCCGCCGTTATTCTCTTTTTTTTCAGAAGTTTTTCATTAAATTAGCACCATATTATTTAGAAATGGACATCAAAACCAACCAATCTCTTAAGCCTTACCACACTTTTGGTGTAGAAGCGGAGGCAAAGTATTTTGCAGAAATCAATACCGAACAGGAACTTACCGAACTGCTTAAAAATAAAGCCTTTTCTGGCCTTCCGGTCTTGTTCCTCGGAGGCGGTAGCAACTTGTTTTTCACCAAAAACTTTGATGGATTGGTCGCTAAGATAAACACCAAAGGCATCCGCGAAGAAATTTTAAACGAAAACGAAGTCCTCGTTACTGCAAAAGCAGGAGAAAACTGGCATAAGTTCGTTCAGTATTGCCTTACAAAGGATTATGGCGGTCTGGAAAACCTATCGCTTATCCCTGGCAATGTGGGCACCTGCCCTATCCAGAACATCGGAGCTTATGGCGTGGAGATTAAAGACAATTTTGAGTCCTGCAAAGCACTGAACTTGGAAACTTTTGAGGTAAAAAACTTTGATAAAGAAGAATGCAGGTTCGGTTACCGCGATTCTTTTTTCAAGCGTGAAGGAAAAGGGAAATTTGTGATTTTGGAGGTTACATTCCGCCTCAGTAGAAAGCTCCACAACTTAAAAACAGAGTATGGTGCGATACAAAACGAGCTGAAAAATTTAGGAATCACAGAACCTACGATTCAAGATGTAGCCAAAGCGGTGATAAACATCCGCCAAAGCAAACTGCCCGACCCAAAAGTAATAGGAAATGCAGGAAGTTTCTTCAAAAATCCTGTAATTCAGGCTTCGGCATATGAAACTTTAAAGAAATCTTACCCCGAAATCCACGGATACACCGCCCCAGACGGCATAAAAATCTCCGCCGCATGGCTGATAGAGAATACCGGCTGGAAAGGCAAGCAAATAGGGAATGTAGCCACGCAGAAACAGCAGGCATTGGTCATCATCAACGCCACAGGAAACGCCACAGGGCAGGAAATATACAATTTCTCCGAGGAAATCATCAATTCGGTGAAAGAAAAATTCGGAATCGTGCTGGAACGCGAGGTAAATATCATCTAACAAAACGATTTTAACATGAAAACAAAGGCAATTTTATTATTTTCAACCCTTTTTGTCAATTTTTTATTCTCCCAAAAGGTCAATGTGGAGTTCATCACCAAAACGGATTCCATTTACAAGAAAGAAAAAAGGGATTTTATTTATTTAAATGAAAAAACCGACCTCTCGGCAGCGAAAATCATCGGCAAAATAAAGGCCAATGGAAAGGCAGACTGGTATATGCTCTTCTATTCTATCATGACAAAGGCACAAAAACTCGGCGCAAATGCCTTTAAATACAGCAGTTCCTCCGAGAAAGGCGATATCAGCGAGCTAATAATAGACAATTACCTCATATCAGAGGAAATTAAGGCTGATAACGAGCTGATAATAGAAACTTACCTCATAACAGAGAAAATTAAGGCTGATAATAAGGAGTTTCTCCCGAAAAATAAAATCTATTTCTTCGGAAGGCACAACAAAAAAGGTACTACGGAAGAATTTAAGCTAAACGGAAAGAAAACTCCACTGAAAGCCTTTCACTACGCCGTCTATAACTTGGACAAAGACACGCAGATAAACAAAGGTGGCTTCTTGGGAACAACCTTGAACATCAGTCCAAACCCAAATGGGCGTTCTTATTACATGAATTTCTCGGGATTTGGTCCTTCAGCTGTCATGACAGGGAGTTTGAGCTTCACAGCAGGGAACATCATCCAGATGGACGAAAACTATTCCCTGCTACTTACCCATATCTACCAGCTGCAAGAGTAAAAGATTACTTATCGTAATGATTAGGATAATGTTTCTGCACTTCTTGGGCGGTATCCAGCACTTTTTGAGTCAGTGATTTTTGATATTTATCCAATTTCTGGTGAATGGCTTCATCAGAAACAGCTAAAATCTTTGCTGCTAAGATAGCTGCGTTTGTAGCGCCATTCAGTGCAACCGTAGCCACAGGAATCCCCGAAGGCATCTGAAGAATAGACAAAACGCTATCCCACCCATCGATAGAATTACTACTCAAAACAGGAACTCCTATCACCGGCAAAGTAGTGCAACTCGCCACCATTCCTGGTAAATGTGCTGCTCCGCCTGCTCCTGCTATAATCACCTGAACACCTCTGCTTTTAGCGGTTTCTGCATAATCCAGCATTCTCTGTGGCGTCCTATGTGCGGAAACTATCGTAAGTTCATAAGGGATTTCCAAAGATTCTAAAAACGCTACAGCTTGTT
>CAUQHD010000169.1:0-2621 GCA_963517805.1 uncultured Flavobacteriaceae bacterium
AGCGCTTCCTTGGTAAGGAAGAGGTCTCGGGTTCAAGTCCCGATAATGGCTCAATCAAGTAAGATATTGTTTTTTCAGTATCTTACTTTTTTTGTTACTAGGGCAAATACTTGTACATATTTTAAAAAGGTATACCAATTTTTCTACCTTTATAAATTCCTTTTTCTATTTGCCAACAGACCATGTAAGTGCCGGCACCATCACTATTAGTAGCTACTATATAGTAGCTGTCATGCTCTTTATCGTAATAAACGGAGTTATGTTCTGTATAGAAAGTAGGTTCATACAAGTCATCATAAGCGCTTTGAGGAATGGAGACTTGTTTTCCACGAATCTTTACCTCAATACTCTTATAAGCTTCCTTTGGCATATTACCATCAGTACCAAAAAAAGTTTTTCCATCTATTTTTTCTATTGCATCAGGATATTCTTTGTTATACTTGAAGGAATGTTTGCTCTTGTCAAATTTTTCAGAGGAGAGAACTACCTGAATTTCTTTTCCTTCAAAGACAATGGAATTATTTTTTTCAACTCCCTTGGCTATTTTGGGTAATTTATGTATCCATTTGACCCTATCATTGTAAATATATCCTTCATTATCAGGATGAATCCAATTGCCATCATGAGCCTTATCATATACAAAGACAAAAATAAGGGTATTGTTGTCAAGTTTTTTAAGCACTTTGCTGTGGACACTTTTTTCTTTTCGCACATTTACATAACCATCTTTGTCATTGATTACAGCAAAGGCTCCTTCTTCTATAGCTTGAGCCACGACAAATTGACAGAATAGCAGGAAGGGGATTACTAACTTTCTCATAGTATGCAATTTTTTTAGTTAAGACTATAAGAGGTCCCTTCTTTTCCGTCTTTTAGCTGAATGCCGATTGCGGATAATTCATCTCGGATTTTGTCCGAAAGCGCCCAGTCTTTGTTGGCACGAGCTTCCATTCTCATATTGATAAGGAGCTGAACCACACCATCGAGTTTGTCGTTATTTCCTGCCGCTTGCTCTTCGTTTCGTAAGCCCAAAACATCGAAAACAAAGGCGTTCATCAGTGTTTTCAATTCGTGAAGTTCATCGATGGATATTTTTTCTTCTCCGTTTTTCACTTGGAAAATCCATTTCACCGCTTCGAAAAGATGAGCGATAAGTATAGGCGAATTAAAATCATCCAACAGCGCATTGTAGCACTTTTCTTTCCATTCAGATATGGGGAGTGCAGTAGGATGTTCTATTTCAGTATTGATTTCATTTAAAACTTTTAATGCTTCCATAAGTCTGTTAAAGCCTTTTTCGGCAGCAAGCATCGCTTCGTTAGAGATGTCAAGTACGCTGCGATAGTGCGCTTGCATAAAGCAGAAACGAATCACAGCAGGCGCAAAAGCTTTCTCGAAGAATGTGTTATCACCATTGATAAGCTGCATCGGCAAAATGTAGTTTCCTGTCGATTTGCTCATTCGTTGTCCATTCATTGTCAGCATATTGGCATGCATCCAGTAGCGTACAGGGCTCTGGCCATGTCCGGCCTTGCCTTGAGCTATTTCACATTCGTGGTGGGGGAATTTTAAATCCATACCGCCTCCGTGGATATCAAATTGATTACCAAGGTATTTGGTGCTCATCACTGTACATTCGAGGTGCCAGCCAGGGAAACCATCGCCCCAAGGAGAAGCCCAGCGCATAATGTGAGCTGGTGAAGCTTTTTTCCAAAGCGCAAAGTCCTGAGGATTGCGTTTTTCGCCCTGCCCGTCAAGGTCGCGGGTGTTCGCAAAAAGCTCTTCTATATTTCTATTGGAAAGTTCGCCGTAGTTGAGTCCGCGTTTGTTGTATTCCAATACATCAAAATACACAGAACCATTGCTCTCATAGGCAAAACCATCATTCAAGAGTTTTTCTGTAAGCTGGATTTGTTCCAATATATGCCCTGTCGCAGTAGGTTCTATAGTCGGCGGAAGAAGATTGAATATATCCAAAACTTTATGGAAATCAACCGTGTATTTTTGTACGATTTCCATAGGTTCCAGCTTTTCTAGGCGAGATTGTTTCACGAAACGGTCGTTGTTCACATCGCCGTCATCGGTAAGGTGTCCCGCATCAGTAATGTTACGGACATAGCGCACTTTGTAGCCTAAAAACTTCAGCGTACGATACACAAAATCAAATGACATAAAGGTACGCACATTTCCCAAATGCACATTGCTGTACACCGTAGGGCCACAGACATACATTCCTACATTATTCTCGTGCAAAGGCACAAAAACTTCTTTTTCTCCTTTTAAGGAATTGAATATTTTTAGTTGATGATTCATATTATGTTTTATTAAGACTGACAAAGATAATTAAAAAACATTAGACATTTTAAATTAAAGTTTGTTTATTTTGCGGATTATTTATCAAACAAAACAATGGACAAGATACAATTCATTCAGCAGAATATTTCAATTCAAGAAAAACAGATAAACGCCGTTTTGCAGCTGCTTTCGGAGGACTGCACTATTCCCTTTATTGCGCGATATAGAAAAGATAAAACAGGAAACCTCGGCGAGGTGGAAATAGAACAAATTCAGAAACTTAGCAAAAATTTTGATGAAATCCAAAAGAGAAAAGAAAGCGTTCT
>CAUQHD010000170.1:0-2619 GCA_963517805.1 uncultured Flavobacteriaceae bacterium
TTGATTTTTGGTGCTTTTTATCAAGAAAAAGCACGAAATAAAGATTAAAACCCAAAGAACATATAAATTATTCATTTCGCACCCCCTTAATAGGTGTCTGCGACCCCCTCAAAGCCTTTAAACACGGCAGGGAAGTGATGATATAAATCAGGTTTAGGGACTTTTGGTTTATTTTTTATAAATTCGTGCTTATTTTTTCTTTTGTAAAATGAAATCCACTTATACTGTCATCAATGCCTCGGCTGGATCGGGCAAAACTTATACCCTCGTACAGAGACTTCTAATGCTTTGTCTGGAAAATCCCAGCGAGCCAGATGCTGTTCGACATATCATTGCCCTTACCTTTACCAATAAGGCTGCCAATGAAATGAAAGAGCGAATACTCCAGTGGCTGGGAAAATTCACGGCTGAAAACTATGCCCAATGCCAAGAACTGCTGGATATACAGGAAAAATTCTGCCAACAGGGCAAAAATATCCCTATCGATGAGCTGCACCGCCGTTCCCAAGCAGTTTTGGACTATATTCTGCACCATTACTCCATGCTGAACATCGGCACGATAGATAGATTTAATTCTAAATTGGTGCGTTCTTTTTCCTACGAGCTGGGACTGGCGCAGAATTTTAATTTGGAAATTCAGCCCGAACCATACCTGATAGAAGCCGTAGACCAGATGCTGGACAAGATAGGCGGAGACAAAAAGGTATCGGAGACTTTCATAGACTTCGTGAATTATAGTCTGGATAATAACGAGCGGGTAAATCTGAGCCAAACGCTCTACCAATCGGCAAAGGAATTCGTAAAAGACATCCACTACAAAAGGCTTTTGGATAATAAAGATTTTGACTGGGAAGCCTACGAAAACACCAAAAACAACATTAGAAAAAATCTCACCGAAATCAAAAAAGCCTCTATAGAAACAGCGCAGAAGGCTATTTCGCTTATCAAAGAAAGAGGGCTGGAAATAGAGGATTTCTCTGGCGGAGGGAAAAACAGCATTGCCAAGTTTTTCTATGAAGTGGCTAAATTCTACAACAAGGAGCGAAGAGATTTTCCTTTCCCATCTAATGAAGAGTCCGCGCTGGCAGTTTTTGAAAAAGGTGCTTCATCTAAGTCAAAACAAAAGGAGCAGGATATTTTTGATATTCTCAGCCATTTGATGGAAAGCAGGAGAAACCTCATCAGCAATTATATCCTGATGCAGAAAAAAGAAAAAATCCTTCACGCTCTGCTTCCGCTTCGGGTAAATAAAGAAATCCAAGATGAACTTGCCAAAATAGAGGAAGAAAACGATTTGGTTTTACTTTCTAAATTTAATATTATCATCAATGAAAACCTGAAAAATGAGCCTTCGGCTTTCATTTACGAAAAAGTGGGAACTCGGTATCTGCACTACTTCTTTGATGAGTTTCAGGATACTTCGGCGCTGCAATGGCAGAATTTCCTGCCGCTGCGAGACCACACGATTTCATCGGATAATACGAGTTTCACCCTTGTGGGAGACCCTAAACAGAGCATTTACCGCTTCCGAGGCGGAGAGAGCCAGCTGATGCTGAACATCATCAATCATAAAGAAAATGCGCCTGTCCCTGCCAATGTCATTTCACTAAAAGAAAACTACCGAAGTGCAAGGAATATTGTGAGGTTTAATAATGAACTTTACCAATACATATCCGAGCAGGGAGATTTTGAACATAAAGAAATTTTCGGCGAAAAAGCCCAGCAGGAAGCCAAAACCAATATCGATGGCAGAGTAAGAGTAAATCTGATAGAAAACGCCAAAAAAGAGGATTTCTACCAAGATACCGCAGACCAGATGCAGCAGGACATTCAGCAGTGTCTGGATAATGGTTTTAAATTTTCGGATATTACCATTTTGTGCAGAGGAAATAACGATATATTCAACTATTCTCAGCTTTTGGGAAGCAGGGAAGTGCTGTACAATGGAGAAAAAACCTTTATAAAAACCATCTCCGAAAGAGGACTCACCCTCAATCTCTCTAAAACCCTGAATGCTCTGATAGAATTTCTAAACTGGACAGCCGCTCCGAAAAGCAAAAAATTTCTGGTGATGCTGTTCTACTATCTCAATGATTTAGGGCGTATCAAAATCCATGATTTTTCGGTAGAGATGCTGGAAATTTTAGCCATTGAAGGGCAGCAGGAATTATTTGATTTTATCAAAAAAAGATACGGGCTGGATTTGGCACATTCCCATATCCCAAACCTCAATCTTTACAACTTTATAGAACATTTCGTTTATGAATTTTCTGTCGAAGACAAGGAAATGGACTTTATTCTCAATTTCTTAGAAATGCTCTATGGCTTCTCCCAAAACACAGGAATGACCCTGAAAGATTTCCTGAAATTCTGGGAAGAGGAAGGTAAAAACATCTCCATCCAAGCTTCCGAAAATATAGATGCCGTGCAGATAATGACCATCCATAAAGCCAAAGGACTGGAATTCCCTGTGGTCTTCCTGCCGATGGAAAACAAAAGCCAAGATTCTAAATTCACAGAATGGTATGATTTGGAGGGAGAAAATGCTCTCAGTGCTGTGAATATTTCAGGCTTTGATAAAGGTTTAGAAACCTACGATGAAGATATAGAAATATTCAA
>CAUQHD010000171.1:0-2618 GCA_963517805.1 uncultured Flavobacteriaceae bacterium
TTATTTTTGAAGCTCGGTATGCTGGGACAAAGCCTGCCACCGCTCCTGAAATGACTAAACAAACAAATGCTGAAAATATCGCTCCCCAGCCTACATTTGGGTCTAAAATGAAATACTCTCGTAAATTATTCCCAATGAGCCTCAGCGAAAGAACCCCTAAAATAACTCCAATAATCCCCGATAAAACCGTAATTACAATGCTTTCCTGCAAGATAAGCACCACGATGCTTATAGGTCTTGCTCCTATGGCTTTTCGTATTCCTATTTCCAGCGTTCGCTCTTTCACAATGTAAACCATGATGTTACTAATGCCGATAATCCCTGCGACAAGCGTCCCTATTCCTATAAAACCTACGATGATGATGATTACGCTTAGGAACATGGTTCCGTTTTTGGTGTTTTCGGCATTATTAAAAACCCAAATCGCCTGTTCATCCTCTGGCGAAACTTTTTTTCGCTCTTGAAGCTGGTTTTTTAGCTCTTCTCCGAATTGTATCGCTTCATCAGGAGAGAGTTCCATATTGTAGGTTAGAGAAATTTCGGAAATGGTATCAGAGCTTTTTTTAAGTTGCTGCATGGTGGTTATGGGAATACTGATACTTCGCTCCGCCCAGTCGCCTTGGTTGTCAGAAAAAACACCGATGACTTTGAATATAGTTCCATTGATATCCAGTTCTTTACCAATAGGATTTCCGTTTTTGATGAGGTCGCGATGCACCATTTTACCGATGACTGCTACATTTCTATTTTCTTTGATATCCGCAGGCGAAAGATACCGCCCATCCAAAACTATTCTGTTTTTGATGTAGACTTCCTCTTCTCCAGCGCCATTTATACCGTAGTTTCCGCTTTCTTTGCCGTATTTCACTGTCCAAAGGGTGGAATATATCGGTGAGGAATATTCTATGTTTTTTTTATTTTCAGTGGTAACTGCCTCTAAATCATTATTATTAAAACTAATGAGCCTATCCGCCTGAAGTCCAGCATAGGCAAGGGAAGTTCGCCCAGAGGAAATGGAAATCAGGTTTTGTGCGCTTCTAAAACCATCGTTAAAGGCGTTTTTCAGGCCAGTTCCAATTCCAAAAAGAACAATAAAAATGTAAAGTCCCAGCGCCACCGTAAAGCCAGAAAGCACCGTCCGAAGCATATTGCTCCGAATAGAACTAAAAATCTCCTGCCAGCGGTCTAAATCAAACATTTTTTTGTTGGTTTTTATTTAAAAATATGTTTATAAAACAAATTGTTCTATGACTTCATCGCTCTCTATGATGCCGTCTTTTAGGAATACATTTCTCTTTGTCTGCGCTGCTACATCGGGCTCGTGGGTTACGATGATGATGGTTTTTCCTTGATTATTGATTTCTTGCAGAAGTTTCATAATGTCGTGGGTGGTTTTGCTGTCCAAAGCTCCTGTCGGTTCATCGGCAAGGATAATTCTCGGATCAGTGATTAAGGCTCTGGCGATGGCTACTCTTTGTTTCTGCCCTCCCGAAAGTTCGTTCGGCAGGCGGTTTGCCCAGTCTGCAAGACCTACTTTTTCTAGATAATCTAAGGCTCTTTGGTTTCGTTCTTTTCTGCTTACATTTTGATAATAGAGCGGAAGAGCTACATTTTCCAAAGCGGTTTTATAACTGATGAGGTTAAACGACTGAAACACAAATCCTAAAAACCTAGAGCGGTATTCTGCGGCTTTAGCCTCGTTGAGATGTTCTATGGGAATGCCGTCCAGCTCGTAGATTCCGCTGTCTTTTTGATCCAAAATCCCGATGATGTTCAGCAGGGTAGATTTTCCAGAACCTGATGAACCCATGATGGATACGAACTCGCCCTCTGAAATATCCAGATTGATTCCCTTCAAAACATGAAGTTTGGATTTTCCGATATCGTAGGATTTTTGTAAATCTTTAATAAAAACCATATGAATTTATTTAAATAGCAGCATCATTTCTGACAAATTTAGTAAATTTGTGATAAATATTCATTAAATAATAAAAATCTTAAACAAAAAATAGTTTTTTACAAGAAAAATTCTGATATTCGCCATAAGAAAATGATAAAATAGTGCGAGAAACATTTGAAAAACTAATTTCTTATTCTTCCTGAAGGACAGTGGAGGGCGGTGTGTATAATGGTAATATTTTTCTTTTTATAGTATACAAAATAGGCGAAATCTATGGACGGCTGGCAAGTGAAGAAAAATTAACATAAGATTATAAAATAGATAGCTTTTATAGTTATACATATTACAAAAAACAATATAAATATACACCAGATATGGGTCTAATTAATGGATTTGGTGGAATTGGAATGACATTGCTTAGTATTATAAACAAAGATAAAAAAATGAATGGGATAATATTTTTATGTTATAGGACACTAATATTGATATCTATAGGATTTGGTGGAGGATGTGTAAAAGCACAAATTATAGAAAAATATAATGTAGAAACTCAAAATAAGGATACTATTAAAGTTATTCCTGAGGTGGTTATTCAAAAAAATAAAAATATTAAGTAAAAAGTAAATTTATTTCAGAATAAAAAAGAGTAAATAAATTTTTTTTGCGATAAAAAATTTTAAATAATAATTTTTATTTAAAAAAAATTTAAAATTATAAA